>JAGHVO010000072.1 GCA_018064245.1 Candidatus Colimorpha pelethequi | reverse complement strand
GCTCCAACGTGGGCATCCGCGCCGTGGAGCAATATACAAACCTCTTCCCCAACCCCGCCAGCGACCAAGCCGCTGTAACTTCCTCCTTCGGCATCAAGGGCGTGGAGGTCTATTCCCTCAAGGGCGAGATGATGGAACACTCCACCCGTGACGGCGCCACCGTCGCCAACATCGACCTCCAACGCTATCCCGCCGGCTCCTACATCGTGCGCATCCGCACCGCCAAAGGCATCGTGGCTCGCCGCTTGGAGGTGGTGAGATAATCAAAAAAGGAACCCTCCTTAGATGGTTTTAATAAAGTTGGTGCAGAGACCTCTTTTTTGGGAGGTCTCTTTTATTTGTAGCGTGGAAAAAAATCAAACGCAGCAGTCCACAAAGAAGTGGTGGCGTTCGCCGTTCGCTATTTCAGCGTCGCGATGCTGTAGAGGATCTTCTCGATGCGGGTTTTGATGGCGTTGGAACTGCCATCGTAGTTGCTGCAGAGCACCGAGAAACAGAGCATGTCTCCACTTTCGGTGAATACATAGCCGGCGTAGTTCCTTACGCCGTCCATGGTGCCGCTCTTTATGCGCATATCGATGCCTTTGGGCAGGTTGGGCAGCAAGTTGCGGGCAGTGCCAGACTCGCCCACTTTCGCCAATGTGTTGTTGTAGTCGTTGAAGAACGATCTTTGTGATGTCTTGGCAAGGAACCGGCAGAGAAAGTCGGCGGTAACCCTGTTGAGTCGGGAAAGACCGCTGCCGTCAACGATGCGGATGCCAGAAGTCTCCAATCCCAAAGTTCCTATATAGCTCATCACGGCTTTGCTGCCCGAGGCGTAGGACCCTTGTCCCGACTGGTGGTAGCCGAGGTATTTGAAGATGCTTTCGGCGTATATGTTGTTGCTGGTGAGGTTGGTGTATTGCGCTATTACATAATAGGTGTTGGAGAAATAGTCCAACAGGGTGTGGGTGTTGTCGTGTTTGGAGAAGACTTCGGTGACGTTGCTGGAAACGTTGATGCCGTTGTTGCGCAGGTATCGTGCGAAGAGTTCTGCGCAGGTCTGGCCGGGCGAAGGCAGCGCGCCACGTACGGAGAAGGACTTCTTGCCCATAGGAATGGTGCCTTTGTAGTTGCGCATGGGGTTGTTGGGGTCGCCGTAGATGATGACGTTGTCGCCCGAATTTTCGGGTCCGGTAAGCACTTCGTTGGTGCTTCGCACGTTGATGTCTTTGGGTTGCGTGCGTTCCAAGGTGGCGGGATAGCCAATCTTCTTGCCAGGGGCGAAGAATGCGAAATACATGTTTTCGTGGAAGTTGAGTCCGCTTACGCCACTGCCGTAGTAGTTGCCGATGTCGCCCCACTGCCAGCTGTCGTTCAGAGGTTGGTTGTCGAAGATGGTGGCGTCGAAGCAAATCCTGCCGTCAATGCTCTTGATGCCGTTGTTGCGCAAAATCTTGGCCCATGTGCTGAACAGGGTGTCGGGAACGGTTTGCTTGTATCGGTAGGAACCCAGCAGCGGGTCGCCTCCTCCAATGATGTAGAGGTTGCCGTGAAGTACACCGTGGCTGTCGATATTGCCGCTGTAGGTCAGCGAAGTCTTGAATCGGAAATTAGACCCCAATTTCTCGAAGCCCGCCGCGGTGGTAAAGAGCTTGTTGAGAGAGGCTGGCGTGGCGGCGCGTTGGGCGTCGTGGCTATAGACCATCTGGTTTTTGGAGATATTATATACTTCCACGCTCAGCGTGGCGTGTTTCATGTCGTTTTCCCTGCAGATGGCGTTGACGGTCTTTTCCAGTTCGCTTTTGTTCTGGGCTGCTACCGGCGCAATGGCTGAGCAGGAAAGTATCAGTGAGAGAAGTATGGTGGAACGTTTCATGGTTGAGAGTTTGTCAAATTGAGAATTGAGAATTCGTCTTCGTTTTCGTTTTTCGTTACTAATCACTAATCACCGATTCATTTATCATTTCAATATGGTCGAGTACGTTGTCTTTTCCGTAGCCTGTTGCCGAGGATGTGAGAATCATGTCGGGCAAATCCTCCCATTCTTTTAGCAGTTCTTGCTTGAAGAGCTTGACGTTGTGCATTACTTCACGTTGTTTCTCTTTGTCGATTTTGGTGAAGATGATGCTTACGGGAATGCCGTTGCCGCCAAGGAAAGAGATGAATTCAAGGTCGATGCGTTGCGGCGGGATGCGGGAGTCGATGAGGACATATACGTTGGCGAGGTTTTCGCGGTGGAGCATGTAGTCGGCCACCATCTTTTGCCATTTTTCGCGCGAGCTTTTTGAAGTCTGAGCATAGCCATAGCCGGGCAAATCGACGATATACCAAGAGTCGTTGATGAGAAAATGGTTGATGAGCTGTGTCTTGCCGGGTTTGCCGCTGGTTTTGGCGAGTCCTTTTACTCCTGTGAGCATGTTGATGAGGGAGGATTTGCCCACGTTGCTGCGTCCGATAAAGGCGTATTCGGGCCGATTGGTTTCGGGACAGGCCTTATAGTTGCTGTTGCTGACGACAAAAGTGGCGGATTTGATTTCCATGTGGCTATTTTGTTAGGTCTTTTTTCATTTTTTTCAATTGACGGAGGTCTTTCCGCTCTTCGGCCGATCCTTTCTTTTTCCACCATGGCATGCGCTTCATGTCGATGTGGAAGAGGTTGAGTCGGTCGAAACGGCGATTGCGTTTCTCGTAGCTTTCCATGTAGCGGGCGCGCTTGTCGGGTATCAGGTCGCGCAGGGATACGAGGATTCCGGTTTCGTCGGTTTCGCCGAATTCGTGGTTCATGGCTGTTCCAAACGACCGCATGGTGGGGGAGAGGTTCATGTATGCGTTAATCATAGCGGGAACGGTGCAATTGAGCGCCCTTACGCTGCGTAGCAGTATCTGGTAGTCTTCCTTGTAGTTGCGTCCGTTGAAAAGTTTTACGAGTTCGTTGTAGTCCGATTCGATGGTGAGTGGTTCGTAGGGCCACACCAAACCGTCCTTGTCTGGAAAGTGTTTCTGGTAGAAGAATAGTATCATGTCCTTCGCTTTGCGGTTCATCTGCGAGTACATGGTGATTTTGCCGAAGAAATAGCGCGTTTCGGGAATTTCCATGGCGATGCCACCCAAGCCGTCCCACAGGTTGTCGAGCGAGTACATGCCTTTGCGGAGATTGTTGCTGGGCTGAAAGGCTGGTTGCACGAACGCTCTGCCCAATTCAAGTGTGTAGGGCAGGTAGTCGTTTACAAACTCTTCGGTGTAGTGGAACAGCTCGGCGGTGGGCGTGGCGATGGTGCCGTCGTCGCGTACCATCATGTTGCTGCCGTGTATGAAACGGTAGCCGCCCACTATTTCTTCGTCGTCAGGACTCCACACAAAGAGTTGCTTGAAGCAGTTGGGCTCGGGCAGTGTGTCGAACTCGTCAATGTCGCAGTCTTTCCCCGTGCCGCCGCCGTCAAGGGCGAAGCTGAGTTCGCGCAGGCGTCCGATCTCTCGCATAATGTTGGGAGAGAGGTGGGCGGTAGTGATGTAGATTTCCTTGTTGCCATAGTTGGTCTTGCGCAGGAAATTCTTGTTCTTGAGTTCCGCCTTGATGAGTTTGCGGTCAACGGGAGGTATGATGTAGGAAAGATCCATGTTATTAGTTGAGAGTTGAGAGAATTGGAAATTAGTTAAGAATGGTCATAGTTGGTCAATGTCAATGTTAAGGTCAAGGTCAATGTCAAGGTCACAACTCATCAAACTCCGCTTCTGGATTGTCTTTGAGTTTGTAAACGTGTTCTTTTACGAGAGCGGCCCATTCTTTTGGAGTGTGACGTTGGTCGAAGGTGGTGTAGGGGATAGGCTTGCCGACGATGAGTTGGAAAGTCTTGCCCTCTTGTGCGAACATCTCGCCGGGAAGCAATGCCATCTCAAATCCAAACTTGATGCCGAGTTTCTTGCGAAGGTTGGCGAGGTTGTAGAAACGCTTGCGGTTCTGTGCGTTGAAAAATACCGGAACGATGTCGCGTTGGTAGCGGACTGCTTTTTTGATGAATGTGGGTTTCCATTCCAGGTCTTTGATTTCGCCATGTTGCTTTCTGGAACAAAGTCCGGCGGGAAAGTATAGCAGCGTGTTGTCGCCGGCAAAGGCGGCCTCGAGGGCGTCAACGTGCTCGGTGTTGCGGCGCACCTTGTCGATGGGTATGAACAGCGGCGCGGGACCGGGAAGGTACATCAGAAAGTCGTTGACGGGAAACTTGATGTCGGTGCGGTAGTGTCCCACGGCGCCCATGAGCGCCAGTCCGTCGGGACCGCCCAGCGGGTGGTTGCCCGCAATGATGGGGTTGCCGTTGGTGGGGATGTTGGAGGAATTGACCACATCAACCTTGATGTTCAAATCTCCAGGGCCGTTGCCTTCCAGAAAAGCATGTACAAACTCCAGTCCGAACTGGTCGCGGTGATTGTAAATCACCTGGTTGATGCGCTTCACATGCAGCAGGCGCTCCATCAGTCCTACGGCAAAGTTGGGCAGGTGGACGCCCTTGTCGGCAAGAATCTTTTTGATGTCGAGGTGCTTCTCCGTAATGACGGGTTTGGTTGTTTCGCAGTCCATATTTGATGATTGATGATTATTTCTTATGGTTGCAGTTTCAAGTGTCTATTCAAATCAACAGCTCGCAGCTCACATAATAATATGTGCAAAGATAAAAATAATATTGCAATTTGATTCTTTTCGGCTTCCGAAAGTTTTGAACAATAAAAAGAGAAAAACGCCCCGGCTGGGGCGTTTTTCTTGGAAGTTGGCTATGGTTGAATGGTGATTATGAGATGGCGATGGGCTGCGCGAGCGCTTTTTTCTCCTCGGGGGAGAACTTGGGAAGGTTGATGTAGAGAATGCCGTCTTCTACTTTTGCCGAGATGTCTTCTTTCTTGACGTTTTCGGGCAACGAGAGCATCTGCTTGAACTGCATTTTGCTGAATTCGCGACGCAGGTAGTGCTTTTCTTGGGTGGTCTCTTTTGAAGAAGATTCCTGCATCTCAATGACCAGGTTGTTGTCGGTGTCGATGCAGAGATTCAGGTCTTCTTTCTTCAATCCCGGCACGCAAACTTCCAGCTCGAAACGCTCGGGACATTCGGTCACGTTCATCTTGGGCGAGGTGAAGTGCTCTTCGTTGAAAAAATTATTGTTCCAGTTGTTCCAACCGAGCAGTTCGTTGAACAAAGAGGGCATCAAATCTTGGTTTCTTTTTGCGAGTAACATGGTTTTATCTCCTATTTTTTGTTTTGTTGATTTATTTGGTTTTGTTTAGCTGTTTGCATGCAGACACTTTGCTACTTGCATATTTGGTGCCACAATTATTTTGCTGACAAAATTTCCGAATTTAAATGATTTTGATGGTTTTATAATGACAAAATGGCATTATGCCGTGGGAGGTGTTGTCAACTTTTTTGTGTATTTTTGCATTTTATTTCGAAATTGAAAATTTATCAAGATGAAAAGACTTAGACTTATTGTGATGCTTGCTGTTGTGGCATCCTTGTTTTCCTGCCACACCAAGCAGGAAGAAATCCAAAACCACATGACCTATCGTGACCTCGGCTCCACGGGCTTGAAGGTGAGCGAGGTGAGTATTGGATGCGGCGCGTTCGGCAAGATGGACACCGCGCAGGCGCGCGCTTTTATGGATGTCGCCATCGACAGCGGCGTGAACTACATCGACATCTACGATGCAAATCCTACCGTGCGTGGCAATATCGGTTACGCCCTCGAAGGCCGTCGCGACAAGATGATCATCCAAGGTCATATTGGTTCTTATTGGAATGCCGAAACGGAGCAATATGAACGTACGCGCGACGTTGAAAAGGCCAAGAAAGGCTTTGCCGACATGCTTTCGCTGCTTCATACCGACTATATTGAGGTGGGTATGGTGCATATCATCGACGACATGGCCGACTGGGACACCATTCAGGATAGCCCCTTTATGGAATATGTAAAGCAACTCAAGAGCGAGGGCAAAATCCAGCATATCGGTGTGAGCAGCCACAACGCCGCAGTGGCTTTGGCTGCTGCCAAGAGCGGCCTCTTTGAGGTGATTATGTTCAGCCTCAATCCCGCTTTCGACCGTATCGCTTCCGACGCCAATGCTTGGGATCCTGAGAGCTACAAAAACATGCTGCCTGGCATCGACCCCGTAAGAGTGGAACTCTACGACTACTGCGCACAGCACAACATCGCCATCACCGCAATGAAAGTCTTCGCCAGTGGCGGCGGTCGTCTGCTGAGTGCCGAGAAGTCGCCTATGGGCAAGGTGTTCACTCCCAGCCAGTGCATCGCCTACGCTTTGGCAAAACCTTGTGTGGCAACGGCTGTCTGCGGCGCCAGCAACATCGAGGAGCTGCTCTCCGATTTGGCTTATCTTTCGGCTACTGAGGAAGAAAGAAATTTCTCAGCCGTGCTGAACGAATCCACCGTGTCGGGTGATGGCGAATGCACCTACTGCAACCACTGCTCGCCCTGTCCCGCGGGAATCGACATCGCCAAGGTCAACGAACTGCTCGACCAAGCCAACCAGGCAGGAAAGGTTTCGCCCGAGCTCCAAAAGCAGTACGACGCCTTGCCGCATCACGCTTCCGAATGTGTGCAGTGCGGTGCTTGCGAGACCCGCTGTCCCTTCGAGGTGCCCATCCGTGAGCGTATGCTTGAGGCGGCAAAAGTCTTTGGAAAATAATTGCACAAAAGAGGCCTGAAAATGAATTTTTAGGGCAATAAAACAAATGATTTACTGATTGATTGTGATTGCGTTGATGGTGAATTGTGATAATTATTTTGTTGCTTGTCAGTGATTTGTGTGTTGTTGATAAACTTTTTGTCATTAAAGTGCTTCTAATTCAAAAATAAATAGTAATTTTGCAACCGCTTTTGAGAGCCAAATGTGGAATGTTGATGCTCTTTCCATTGAGGTATCGAAGTAATAAACATTAAAGAATTAAGTTATGGCTAAGAAAAATAAAGACGCAAGAGTCCAGGTTATCTTGGAGTGCACCGAGCAGAAAGCAAGCGGTGTTCCTGGCATGTCTCGTTATGTCACCACGAAGAACAAGAAAAACACTCCAGAACGTTTGGAACTGAAAAAGTACAACCCGTTCTTGAAGAAAGTAACGGTTCATAAAGAAATCAAATAATAAAGGAGGAACAGAACTATGGCAAAAAAAGTTGTTGCAACCCTGAAAACCAATACTGGCAAAAGCTACGCAAAGGTAATCCGTATGGTTCGTTCTCCGAAAACCAACGCTTACACATTCCAGGAAGAGATCGTTCTTTCTGACCAGGTGCAGGAATATTTGAAGAAGAAATAATTTTTTTTCATGCGCTTTTGTTAGGCCTCATCCTTCGGGTGAGGCTTTTTTTTTGTTGTTGAGTGTGACAAGTTAATGGAATTTGAGTTCTGCAAATGTGAAGAACAATTACTGGGCTCAGCAAAATCCAAGCGAGCTTGCCTTTCTCTCTTTGGATTCCGAAATGTTAAAAATTTTGAAAATTGAAAAACATTTTGTACCTTTACAACAAGCAAAAGTCAAGATAAAAACCTGATTATTTGAGTGTAAATAGAAGTATGCCAAATGAATTGTACCAGTCTGTACGGCGTTTTGTGGTCGAAAACGCTGTTTGGAAGGCTTTGGGGGAGGAGAAAAGTGCGGGTTGAAAAAAATCGGGACAAGTTG
>JAGHVO010000002.1 GCA_018064245.1 Candidatus Colimorpha pelethequi | reverse complement strand
GTCTAACATAATACGTTTGTTGTTTATCATCTGCAAAGATACAAAATTTCAAAGCAATTCACAACTACTATGATCAAACTTTTCAAGATTGTACCGTTGTTTATCATCTGCAAAGATACAAAATTTCAAAGCAATTCACAACTAGACAATACCTTGATGCCAGGCCTTACGCGTTGTTTATCATCTGCAAAGATACAAAATTTCAAAGCAATTCACAACGCACTTTCAAGTCAGAGATAAGTTGTCTCAGTTGTTTATCATCTGCAAAGATACAAAATTTCAAAGCAATTCACAACTTTCTTAGGTCAGTACATCATAATGGAAGAGTTGTTTATCATCTGCAAAGATACAAAATTTCAAAGCAATTCACAACAATTAGCGGTCTATTCGCAATTCGATTGCGTTGTTTATCATCTGCAAAGATACAAAATTTCAAAGCAATTCACAACAGCCTCGTCCTTGCGCTCCAACTGGGCGGTGTTGTTTATCATCTGCAAAGATACAAAATTTCAAAGCAATTCACAACAAAATGTACTAGATTGGCAGCTGGTAGAGCGTTGTTTATCATCTGCAAAGATACAAAATTTCAAAGCAATTCACAACGAAACCATCTATTCAGTTACGGATTATTCGTTGTTTATCATCTGCAAAGATACAAAATTTCAAAGCAATTCACAACACATAAGTTGCGATGTACATAATAAAGGAGTTGTTTATCATCTGCAAAGATACAAAATTTCAAAGCAATTCACAACTGGAAAAAATTTGGTTGATTTAGAAAAAAGTAGTAATTTCGCAAAAAAGTTTTAGAACCCGAAAGGGGGATATAACGCCAATTAAGCCCAGTTTATCGCTGGGCTTTAACATTTATAGTTGCTTGTGTAACACATTTTCATCTTCGAAGTAATAGTAAAACTTAAATCCGTTGTTTATCATCTGCAAAAACACAAAATTTCAAAGCAATTCACAACTCCATTGCTCATTTTATAAAAAAAGTCTGTTGGACAGATCTTGAAAAAGATTCATCCAACAGACAGTTTTTTCAATCTTTGTGACCCCGGCGGGATTCAAACCCACGACTTTCGGAACCGGAATCCGACGTTCTATTCAGCTGAACTACGGGGCCTTATTTGAGTGATTGTAGAATTAGTTAAGAGTTAAAGGTAAAGGTCACTAATCACCACTCCAATTATTAATAAACGAGCCTCCGCCGATATTATTGTTGTGGATAGTGAAGATTTTCGGGTTTCATCTGCAACAAAACCTCTTCCAAATACTTACGCGACTCCCATTTTGCCATGGGAAGGTCGTGCAGGAGGTAGTTGCCGCAATCCTTGGGGGCGGCTCCGGGGACTTCGCCTTCAAAGTCGGCGACAAAGCGGAAAGTGCGCTGCATCAACTCCACGATGTCTTCCGACTGCAAGTCGCCTCGCATCAAGAGATAATTACCTGTCAAACAACCCATCGGTCCCCAATAGATGATGCGGTCTTTCCACTCGGCATCGTTGCGCACATAGGTGGCGGCGAGGTGTTCGATGGTGTGGATGGCACCCTGCCCCAATGCCGGCTCGCGGTTGGGCTCTTTCATGCGGATGTCGAACGTGGTAACGACTTCACCGCCTACAACATCCTTACGGGAAACGTAGATACCCCTCAAAAGGTGAATATGATCAATGGTAAAACTTGGAATCTTGTCCATAGTATAAATAATTTACAGGTTAGGAGATTTGTTGATTTATTGATTTGAAAATTAAAAGATTAGAATATGTCCAATCCTAGTCACTAATCACTGCTGGAGATTATCGAATTGAGAATTAGTTGATAGTTAGGAGTCAAGGTTAAGGTCAAGGTTAAGGTCAAGGTTAAGGTCAAGGTCACTACCCCAAATCATTCGGCAACGCAGCGAGAAAGAGCCGTATCCAGCGGAACGAGCGGGTGCTCATGTCCTTGAGAAAATCCTCCCATTGTTGCTGGTGGTTGTCGGTGCGGCCAGGAGTGTCGCTGATGATGCGCACGGCAAGGAACGGCACATGATACAAATAGCACGTCTGCGCCGTAGCAGCCGACTCCATATCTACCGCCAAGCCTTCGGGAAAGTCGTTCTTGATAACGGCGAGCGCCTCGGCGTTGGTGATGAACTTGTCGCCACTGCAAATCAAACCCGAGTGCATACGTTGGGTGTAAGCGGGATCAGTTCCCAACGACATGGCGATATCGTGCAAACGTCTGTCACCCGCAAAGCGAGCCGGCAAACCCTGCACCTGTCCATATTCGTTGCCTTCGCCGCACCATACATCGTGATAGACAGCCTCTTTGCCAACAACAATGTCACGCACTTCAAGACATTCGTCAATTCCGCCAGCCAAGCCAGTGTTGATGATGCAGTCGGGATGTTCGCGAGCGATAATCTCGGCGGTCTTCACAGCAGCATTCACCTTGCCGATGCCACTCTTCATCAAAATGATATGATTGCCCGCAATCTCGCCTTCCGACTTTCCATCAAAAATCGAGACCATATTCTGGTACTCATAATCCATCGCGATGATAATGACAATTTTCATAGGCTATTGGAGATTAGAAAACAACGAACAATAAACTTTTTCTTACAAATTGCAAAGATACACAATAAATACAAGTAGAACAATATAAATAATATGATTATCCACAATTATGTGATTATTTTTGCATACAATTATAGGTAATATCCCCTACTATTTGCTTGACCATGATGCTATTGCTTTGAATTTTGACTTACCCATGCGGACATCTGTCCGCGCAAAGTGCGCCCTTGTGAAATTTGCGTATAGGAATTCTTCTCTTGTCAGGCGTTCCCATAATTTGCACCTCTTCCCCTCTTTCCACACGACAAGGGCTAGGCCGAGAGGCCGCCCGTCGATACTAAAAATACTCTTGCTTCTAATGCTTCGGATTGCAAATTATAGCCTGACGAGAAGAATTCTAGCAAATTTCACGCAGGCGCTGGCCTTTCTTCTCGATACTTCTTTCTGCCAAGAGAAAGAAGTGTCGCAGTGGTTTGGAGGAGGAACCTCCAATAGACAATAAAGTTCTATTCGCAATGTCGTTGCGTTAAATGCAGCGAAACGAAAGTCTCGAACCAGTGCCTAAAAAAAAACTAAATCGGCAACGAAACCACAAAAGTGCTACCCTTGCCCAACTCACTATTGACGGAGATGCTTCCATGATGAAGACTAACCACTTGATAGACATAACTCAAGCCAATGCCGAAACCTTTGACATTGTGCACGTCGCCCGTCGAAACACGGTAATATTTCTCAAAAATATGCTTCTGATCGTCTTTGGAGATGCCAAGCCCCTTGTCCGCCACCGAAAGTTCAAACCTATTTCCTTTCACCGACGTCTCAATCGTGATGGTCGGTTTTTCGGGAGAATACTTTATGGCATTATCCACCAAATTGTGTATCATATTATTAATGTGCAGCTCATCGGCATAAAGCGTCGCATCGGGTGCGTTAAGGTTGAGCGTGAGCGTTCCTTGTCGAGACTCGAGCGTAAGCTTGAAATCGTCGGCCGTAGCCCGAATAAGGTCATGAACATTCAACTCCTTGCAGTTCAGCGTAAAGTTCTTCTTCGCCATCTTGGCGCTTTGCAAGATAGTCTCCACCAACGTACGCATTCTTCGGTTCTCATCTCCAATGATATTAAGGAAATTGCGACGCATTTCGTCGTTGCTGTTCACCGAGGGGTCCTGAAGCATTTCGCAAGCCAACGAGATGGTAGCCAAAGGTGTCTTGATTTCATGCGTCATGTTGTTGGTGAACTCGGTCTTCATCTCGTCAACTTTGCGCATATTGTTTATGGTATGAATAGCCACCAAAAAGAGGACAATGACCACAAAGATCAAGAAACAATTCATGAGCACGAATATCACGGAATCGTTGACGAAAATCAAGGACGTAGGGAAATGAAGTACAATGTGATATTCCTGCGCTGACGCGATACCGCTGGGCAGGAAATTGTAGCGATACGGCGTCGCCATCAGATTCTCTTCTACTCCGGATTTGCTGAGGAAAAGGAACTCGCTGTTATTGTTGTCGTAAACGCCGATATAGGGTGAAATATCAACCCCGTTAAGAATCAGTTCCTCTCGGATAAGCGAGTCCAGCATCGAATAGTTGAAGTTGTCGGACGTAAGGATTTCAGAAGGTTTTGCGATGGGCCTGCCACCTTTGTTTTCAGCGCTGTCATTCAATACCTTTCGAGCATTTACAAGCGTATTGTAGCGACGAATGACATTACTGTCGGATGCCGAAAGCCGCACCTGAGGAAGAATAAAGGCGCTATCTTGCAAGGCAACGTCAAGCCGTGTTCGCGTCTCATCGTAAAACAAGTCCTGATGAATTCGTACAATGTCGAGCATCCTGTCGTTAAGTTCCTCAATGCGACGATATTGACGCAGACGGACACGTTCCCTTTGAGAGAGATATTGGTCCATCTTCATGCGGTCGAACTGGTCAATCACGTTAGACATGGCATTATTGACGCTCACATTGAACAGATTGTCGCTGATTTCGGTAACACGACGGGTCTGCACAATCTGCACCACCACCATGCCAATGGCGGCAAGGCTGAACAGCGTGACCAGCAAAACGAGGAACTTGCGTTTCATTACTTAATCTATTTCAAAACCGTTTCAATAACATTGCGAACCTGATCGACCGAGATAGACTTCATACAGCGGAAATCGCCAAACCGACAAGGCTTGTTGCCATAAGCGGAACAAGGTCGGCAGGCAAGGTCGGACTGCACCGCCCACTCGGGATTTTGGTTCCACCCATAAAAGCCCGCATTGGGATGAGTGGCGCCCCAGATACTCACAACAGGTATTCCAAAACAGGAGGCGAAATGCATGTTGGCGCTGTCCATACTCACCATAACGTCAAGGTTTTGGATATATTTCAATTCTTCCTCGAAGGGAAATTTCCCCGCAATCGACTCAACATGAGGATATTTATCCGCCCACGACTGGAGCACTTCGGATTCCTTCGCTCCGCCGAAAAGGACAATGCTGGTATCGGGACGGCACGACAAGCCCGACACAAGCTGTTCCATCCGTTCCAACGGCCATACCTTGCCTTGATGCTGCGCAAACGGAGCGATTCCCACAATGCTCGTTTGCCGATTGGAGACATGCCGTATTTGAGAATCCGAGTTTTTCAAAGGGCCGCCTTTGAGTTTGCAGGCATCAAACACTGCTTCGTAGCGCTGCGACACGCAAGGCAAGGGCGTGAGGTCTTTGCGACGCTGCCGCACCATACGATGTCGGGCGCAATGATATTTACGAATGGCATGTACGGGAACGCCATGCATCAAAAAAAGCAAATCAGCCCCGACAATGCGGTTGATACGATGCATGTCAGCCACCACTGTGGGACGCACCTGGGCTAGGAATTTGTAAAGCTGACGGGATTTTTGCTTACGAGTGGGAAGGTATCGCACATTCTCCAATCCGTCGAAAAGCGGCTGCAACAGTTTCGGGGCGGCAATGGTGAAAAGAACGTCTGGATTGGCCT
The DNA here is from genome assembly GCA_018064245.1 of Candidatus Colimorpha pelethequi. Taxonomy (GTDB): domain Bacteria; phylum Bacteroidota; class Bacteroidia; order Bacteroidales; family P3; genus Colimorpha; species Colimorpha pelethequi. The sequence continues at coordinate 38,962 of JAGHVO010000002.1, read as the reverse complement.
CGGCACGATTGCGCACTACGGGCGCCAAGATTGCCACGTCACCCAAGGCCGAGAGACGGACAACCAACACATGTTCCCTATAAGAGCGACCTTCGACTGTCGTGGTTTTCGTTTTGTTTTTAGACATCATACGCAAGACACTTATCAACAATCAGGCTTCAAGTTTACCATACGAAAACCACATTGCGGCAATGGATTATTTTTTCCCGTAAAGCATCGGGTTCAACGACGGATCGTTATACATCTTCATCTGTCGATAGACCTTCATGATTTTTTCGCCCTTCGACAGTTCGTCGAGCAAGTCGTCGATGGCCTGCGACAAATCTTGTTTTTGGGTGTTGAGCACGTCAAGTTTCGACTGGCATTTCGCCAAATGCTCCGCAGAGGCGTCCTTGCGATTCGCCTCAATGGAGAAATGATAGATTTTCAGAGCCAAAATGGAGAGTCGGTCGATGGCCCAAGCGGGCGTCTCTGTGTTGATCTTGGCCTGGGGCAAAGGCTTTACATCCTTAAACTGAAGCAGATACCAATCATCAATGCGTTCCACCATGTCGGTACGGTTCTGGTTCGACTTGTCGATGCGACGCTTCAACGTCAACGCTTCTTGTGGATTAACGTCTTCGGGACGAATCAGGTCCTCGAGATGCCACTGAACGGTGTCGATGAAATTCTTTTCCCACAACAAAGCCTCGAAAGTGCCTTGCTGAAAGGGATTTGCGGTGGGAGCATCTACGGAATCCGTCTTGTGATACTCCACAATCTGACGGTCAAATATATCGAAAAAATCCTTTGATTTCATTTTGCAAAGATACAAAATTTAATTAATATTAATAATCTTCAGCAACAGAACCTTTCCTGCGGATTGTTGATATATTGTTTTCCCTCTCGAAAAAGCCACAAATATTCTTCGAGTGCAGACGTGGAGCAAAATCCGCAAAATGAATTTCATCAAGCGGGCGACGGTTTTCTGCGTTCATTGACACTCGTCGCCAGTTTCCATTCAAAACGAACTTTGAAATTGTTTATAAAATGAGCGCATCGACATCACTTTTTTTTTGTATCTTTGCAGAAATTATAAAAAAGCATCAATTGGATTTCGGTGCATGCCATATATGTCCTCGTAGCTGCGGCGCCAACAGACGCGTGGCAGCGGGATTTTGCCATGCTCCATCCGAACCCGAAATAGCTTCGATTTGCGTCCACAAAGGCGAAGAGCCTCCCATTTCTGGAGCGAAAGGCATCTGCAACCTGTTTTTTGCTCACTGCAACCTGCAATGCGTTTTCTGCCAGAACCACGACATTTCCGGCACCGCCGTGGACAAAGACAAAATCTTCTACAAAGACTTGGATTCAGTGGTGGATCGCATAGCAGAAGTGCTGCAAACCAGCGAGAACATGCTGGGGTTTGTAAGTCCTTCGCACTACGCCTATGTGATTCCCGAGCTGATGGAGCGTTTGCACGAAAGAGGGCTCTTCCCGACAACAGTTTACAACACCAACGGCTACGACGACGTAGAGACTTTGCAGATGGTGGAGCCGTATGTGGACATCTACCTCCCCGACTTGAAATACATGGACAGCGCTTTGGCGCAAAAGTACTCCCACGCCGCCGACTACCCCGAAAAAGCGGCGAAAGCATTGCAAGAGATGTTTCGTCAAAAAGGCTCTGCCCTACCCTGCGACGATGGTGTGGCATTCCGAGGCATCATCATCCGACATCTAGTGCTGCCGGGGGCTGTGGAAAACAGCATAAAATGTCTGGAATGGATAGCCGACAACCTTTCCACAAACCTGCACATCTCGCTGATGTCTCAATACTTCCCACCCAAACAACTCTTAGACGGAAGCATGAAGGATTTTCCAGAACTGACAAGGACGCTGTCCGAAGATGAATACGAGCAGGTGAAGGAGAAATTCTACGCGTTGGGGTTCCACAAAGGATGGGTACAGGAACTGGCGTCAAACGAGTCATTCCGCCCCGACTTTTCAAAAAAAGAGGCTTTTGGCAACTGAAAACACGAACAAAGCATTCAAAATCAAGAATCGTTGATGAAAAAAGCTATTCGACATAAACTGGTTAGCGAGATGGTGTTCGACACGAAGAACTCCGCCTGTTTGCTTTGGAAAACGGAAATGCCGAACTACCAATTTGTAGCGGCATTCAACGAGTTGTTCGGAACGCATTTGATGCGACAGGATGACATTGAGATTTTCGGTACAAATACGTTCCCTATTTTCATCTATTTCAACGAAGTATCGCAACTTTACTATTTTCTGATAGACAACATCGAGCACAAGATAGACCCCGAACTGAAAGACTTCGACTTGGTAATGATCATCAACGGAAGAGACGCTTTCGACAAGCAAATAGCATTGTACAACGACTTTTACAACCAACAGTCGATTTTCGGATTCGAAGACTATCTTTCAAAGGTTCACCACACCGAGCTCACCGAATTCAAGCAGCACATCGCACGACTTCATTATTTCAACTACCAAGGGCCAGCAGAAAAAATCATCCAGCTGCACAAAAAGAAAAGAAGCAGTGCAAAAGCCAACAGTACCAGTCTTACCGGCAAAATAGACAACCTCAACGATTGCTTTACCGACTTGCTACGTGAAATTGAGCGTTACTATTACAGTCTGGAAGACGACGAAAACCAATAAAGACAAACAACAGAAAATCAATCAATATTAAAATATTTCAGATATGACTATCAAAGATCTTCAACCTAAAGAATTGTGGGGCAATTTCTATCAGCTCACCCGCTGCCCCCGTCCGTCCAAACATGAAGAAGCCGTACGCGACTTTTTGGTAAAATGGGCAAAAAGCAAAAAAATCGACTGCCGCGTAGATGAGGTAGGCAATATCATCATGACCAAACCCGCCACCAAAGGCATGGAAAAACGTCAGCCCGTTGTATTGCAGGCCCACATGGACATGGTTCCCCAAGCTCGCGCCGGAAAGAAACACGATTTCTTGAAAGATCCCATCGAGACCAAGATTGTCGGCGACTGGGTTTACGCATGCGACACCACTTTGGGTGCTGACGACGGTCTCGGCGTTGCCGCCATCATGGCTGTCTTCGAATCCAAGACTCTGAAACACGGTCCACTCGAGGCTTTGATTACCACCGACGAAGAAACCGGAATGACCGGTGCTGAAGGTTTGAAAGCAGGCGTGTTGAAAGGCAAATATCTGTTGAACCTCGACAGCGAGACCGAAGGCGAACTTTATGTAGGTTGCGCAGGCGGTATCGACGCCACCATCACCATTCCCTACACCACCGAGAAGGCTCCCAAGGACTACTGCGCCATGCGCCTCACCATCGGCGGCTTGAAGGGCGGCCATAGCGGCATGGAAATCAACTCCGGCCGTGCCAACGCCAACAAAATCATGTTCCGTCACTTGCGTTGGATCGCCGACTGCGGCATCCGTCTCATCAGCATCGAAGGCGGCAACATGCGTAATGCCATCCCGAGAGACGCCACCTGCCTCTTTGCATTGCCCAAGAATCACAAAGACTGCATCGTAAAGGAACTCGAAAAGGTTGCAGGCTGGGTGAAGAAAGAACTCGCCAGCGTTGAGCCCGACTTCTTCATGAAGTGCGAAGCCGACAGAATGAACCCCACCGTGATGACCGATGCCGACACGCAGAAAATCATCAACACCGTAATGATCGCCCCCAACGGCGTTATCCGCATGAGCAAGGATATGGAAGGCTTGGTTGAGACCTCCTTGAACTTGGCAATCATGGAAACCAAGAACAAGAAATTCTACATCAAGGCTTTGCTCCGCTCCTCCGTTGACACCGCCAAGGACGCTTTGGCAGAACGTCTCGTTTGCCTCGCCGAAATGGCTGGCGGCAAATGCCAACTCACGGGTGCTTATCCCGGATGGAAACCCAACATGGAAAGCACATTGCTGAAGACCATGAAGGCCACCTACAAGAAACTCTACAAGAAAGAGCCTGCAGTGATGGCAATCCACGCTGGTCTGGAATGCGGTTTGCTCGGTGGAAAATATCCCGAAATGGAGATGATCTCCTTCGGACCCACCTTGAACAGTCCCCACAGCCCCGACGAGCGCGCCAACATCCCCAGCTCCCAGAAATTCTACGACTATCTGGTAGCCACATTGGAAGCCATTCCTGAGAAATAGTGAGCAGTGAATAAAAAATGTTGAGTTGTTGATTTGTTGAGTTGTTGATTTGAAGGAATTATATTCCTAGTCACTAGTCACCAATCACAAGTTACATATAAAAATTTAGAACTAAAGAAGATAGTCTATCAGCTTAAAACTTAAAACTAAAAAAGATAGACCATCTGCTTAAAACTTAAAACTTAAAACTTAAAACTTAAAACTTAAAACTTGAAACTTAAAACTAAAGAATAATGATCTGTAAAGAACTCCTTAATCCTAAAAGCATCGTGGTTTGCGGTGCTTCCTCCGACGTTCACAAACCTGGCGGAAAAGCCTTGAAGAACCTGCTCGACAGCAACTTCAAAGGTTCCGTCTATGCTGTGAACCCCAAAGAGACCGAAGTACAAGGCGTAAAATGCTATGCCAAGGTAGAAGACCTTCCCCAAGTAGATTGCGCTATCCTCTGTATCGCTGCCAAATTCTGCGCCAACACCGTTGACGTACTCACCCAACAGAAAGGCACCAAAGGTTTCATCATCGTTAGCGCTGGTTTCTCGGAAGAGAACGCTGAAGGTGCTGCCATCGAGAAACACATCGTCGATAGCATCAATGCAGTAGGCGGCAGCTTGATCGGTCCCAACTGTACTGGTTTCTTGAACACCAACTATAGCGGTTGCTTCGACACTCCTATTCCCACTTTGGATCCTCATGGTGTTGATTTCATCACCGGTTCGGGTGCCACAGCAGTGTTCATCAAGGAATACGGTATCACCAACGGTTTGACTTTCAACAGTGTATGGGCTGTTGGAAACTCTGCTCAGGTAGGCATCGAAGACGTATTGGAACACCTCGACGAGACTTTCGACCCCGAGAAATCCTCTCGCGTCATCATGCTCTATATGGAAAAGATTGGCGATCCTCAGCGCTTGCTCAAGCACTCCCGTTCGCTCATCAACAAAGGTTGCCACATCGCAGCCATCAAGTCGGGCGGTAGCGCAGCTGGTAGTCGTGCCGCTTCGAGCCACACCGGTGCTTTGGCAACCAACGATGCTGCTGTAGATGCTTTGTTCCGCAAGGCAGGTATCGTACGTTGCCAGAACCGTCAGGAACTGACCACCGTATGCTCCATCTTCATGCACCCCGAACTCAAGGGCAAACGTTGCGCCGTCATCACCCACGCTGGTGGTCCCGCAGTTATGCTCACCGACGTGCTCTCCAATGGTGGCATGGAAGTTCCTCCTTTGAAAGACCATCCCGCAAGCAAGGCGCTGCTTGAGAAATTGTTTGCAGGTTCTTCCGTAGGAAACCCCATCGACTTCCTCGCAACTGGTACCGCCGAACAGCTCGGCTATATCATTGACACTGTTGAGAATGAATACGACAACATTGACTTCTCCGTGGTTATCTTCGGTTCTCCGGGATTGTTCTCCAACCGCGAGGTTTACGCTCTCTTGGACGAGAAGATGAAGACCTGCAAGAAGCCCATCTTCCCCGTATTGCCCTCCATCATCAACGTGAAGGACGAAATCCAGGAGTTCATTGACCGTGGCCGTATCAACTTCCCCGAAGAATGCGTACTCGGCAACGCTCTCTGTAAAGTATATCACACTCCCAAGCCCCAGCCCGAAAACGTAGAACAGCCCGCTATCGACGTGGCTCGCATCCGCAAGACTGTGGACCGTTGCAAGGACGGTTACATGGAAATCGCCGACTACAACGAGTTGCTTGACGCTGCCGGCATCAGCCGCAAGAAGAGCGTTGAAGTTGACAAGGTTGAAGACGCTTTGGCATTCGCCAAGGAAGTAGGCTGCAGCAAGGATGTTCCTTTGGTAATGAAGGTCGTAGGACCGCTCCACAAGAGCGACGTGGGTGGTGTCACCCTCGGCGTTAAGGACCTCGCGACCGTAGAGAAGGAATTCAACCGTTTGATTGTCATTCCTGAGACCTACGCAGTAGAGATGTACCCCATGCTCGACGGTACGGATGTTTACATTGGAGCCATCAAGGACGCCAAGTTCGGCCATCAGATTTTCTTCGGCCTCGGCGGCATCTTCATCGAAGTGCTGAAGGATGTACAGAGCGCACTCGCTCCCATCACCGCAGCTGAAGCCAAGGAGATGCTCACCAAACTGCGTGGCTACAAGATCCTGCAAGGTGTTCGCGGACAGGAAGCTGTCAACATCGACATGTATGCCGACCAGATTGCTCGCGTAAGCGCATTGGTACAGGCCGCTCCCGAAATCGCCGAGATGGACCTCAACCCCTTGCTGGGCAATCCCCGCTATGTTACCGCAGTTGACGCCCGCATCCGTTTGGAGAAATAAAATGAATCCAAATTTTCCACAAGGTCGCCCGTCGGGCGACCTTGTTTTAATTATCAAAAACCCAAGCGTATGAAAAAGTTATTTCCTTTATTATTAGTTTCCATTTTCATTGTTGCGAGTTGCCAAAAAGACGAAACCGAACCCACCGTTACGCCCGACGGTCCAGACCCGATTGTCAGCGGATTATTGAGCGGCAAGTTTTCCGTTTCCGCAAGCAGACAGGTACAATTTGCCTCGGGCAACCTGGATTATATAGACGGCTATTTCTTTGCCCCGAATCAATACGACTACGGCGGCTACTTTGGATGGGGAACAGGCAGCAATCCCACCATCACATCAACAGAACCAGCAGATTATTCCGACGAATTTGACGACTGGGGAAGCCACATTGAAGGCGGCTGGCGTACCTTGACAATTGACGAGTGGGTTTATATGATGGAGGAAAGGCCCAACGCAACCAGCAAGTGCGGCATAGCTACGGTATGTGGCGTTTTAGGAATGATCGTTCTGCCCGACAATTGGGAAGGACCTGCCTTCTCTGCCACGTTTACGAATAGGGACGCTAACACCTACGATGAAAATTCATGGCCAGCAATGGAACAAGCCGGCGCACTTTTCTTGCCGACAGCCGGCAACCGTTTCGGAACATCCATCAGCTCTGGAGAATATGGGAACTACTGGTCTTCTTCTCTCTACGAGGAATCCAAGGCAGAGAGTTGGCACTTTGGAATGTACAACAACTACGACACCTGGACAGGCACATGCTGGGGAATGTCGGTAAGACTGGCAAAAGATAATTGATATAACAAATAGTTTCACAAAAAGCAGGCGTCTCGGTCGAGACGCCTGCTTTGGTTTAATGTATAATGAATATCAGGACAACAATACCCGACATTTTGACTAATTTCAAAAAAATTGTATTTTTGCATATGCCGTGCGACAGACCTCGCGCGACTTTATGGACAAAAAGATAGCCTTCGGAAGAACCTTTGACTATTACGGCACCGTTGTCAACGCTGACATCAACATCTCTGACGGAATAGTGCGCTACCTCAAATAAAAAGAACGCAATACGCAATGAATGTCAACAATAGCAAAACACAAGAATAATCTTTTGCATACTTTTTTCACATTCAATTTAGACACATTGATTTATATGGGATTTACAAGTGAAAAGATTTTCAAGAATGTGATGTAAAAAATCCGTTGAAAATCGGGAGTTTTTCGTATCTTTGCAGAATAATTTTGCTATCAAACCGACACTACGACTATGAAGAAACTCTGGATTGCTATCGTGAGGCTGTTTGGATGGAAATTCGATGTGCCAGAACACAACGAGGACCGTCCCGAACTACAGCACTGCGTCATCATCGAGGCTCCGCATACTTCCATCTACGACTTTTTTCTCGGTGCCGCCTGTGTGTGGAAACTGGAGGTAAACTCCCGCATTTTCATGAAAAAGGAGTTCTTCAACTGGTTTACGCGTCCGCTGCTGAACTACTTCGGCGTGGTGCCCGTGGACAGGGGCAACCGCCACAACGGACTGGTGGAACAAGCGGTGGAGTATTTCAACAAAAACGAGCGTTTTACGGTAGTCATCACTCCCGAAGGAACGCGCAAAAAGGTGAAACGTTGGAAAAGAGGCTTCTACGAGATGGCCATGCAAGCCAACGTGCCTATCGTGCTGTCGTATATCGACTACAAGAAACGCATCATGGGCGTGGGACCCGCATTCTACCCTACAGGAAACTACGACAAGGACTTTGTGGAAATCATGAAGTTCTACAAAAACATCACGGCTCGGCACCCTGAAAAATTCGCCTCAATAGAAGATTGACTTCTTGTTTAGTTAAGAGTTATGAATTAAGAGTTAAGAAGCCTATTCACTATTCACAAGTCACTAATCACTTTCGAACATAAAACATTATACTCAATATGATCAGACGCATTTACGTTGAAAAGAAAAGCGACTATGCCGTAAAGGCCAAAGAGTTGCAAGAAGAGATGTCGAACTATCTCGGCATTGAAGCGCAGCAGGTGCGCGTTCTCATTCGCTACGACGTGGAGAACATCTCAGACAAGACCTATAACGAAGCCAAGGTAACGGTTTTTTCGGAACCGCCCGTGGATTTTGTATATGAAGAAACCGCTCCGAAGCAGGATCAGGATTTCTGCTTTTCGGTAGAATACCTTCCCGGCCAGTTCGACCAGCGCGCCGACAGCGCCGAGCAGTGTGTGAGACTGCTCTCGCCCGACGAAAGTCCTATCATCAAGTCGGCCACGACCTACATCATTTCGGGAACCCTGACGGAGTTGCAACGCAGAGCCATCATCAACCACTGCATCAACCCCGTCGACAGTCGTCTGGCAAGCGATGAAAAGCCACAAACCTTGGTGGACAAGTTCGACGAGCCCGCCGACGTGATAATCTTCGACGGCTTCAAGGAGATGAGCGAATCCAAGTTGCAGGAACTCTACAACTCGCTGGGTCTCGCCATGACTTTCAAGGACTTCCTGCACATTCAGCGCTATTTCCACGACGAAGAGCATAGAGACCCCTCAATGACGGAAATCCGCGTACTGGACACCTACTGGAGCGACCACTGTCGACACACGACCTTCGCGACCGAGTTGAAAGACGTGCAGTTTGACGAAGGATACTATCGTCCGCTGTTGGAAAACGCTTTCAAACAATATCTCGCCGACCACAAAGACCAATATGTGGGAAGAACCGACAAGTTTGTCTGCTTGATGGACATGGGCACTTTGGCCGCCAAGCGAATCCGTAAGATGGGCTTGCTGGACGACCAGGAAATCAGCGACGAAATCAACGCATGCAGCATCGTTGTACCCGTTGTAATTGACGGCAAGGAAGAGGAATGGTTGGTGAACTTCAAGAACGAAACACACAATCATCCTACTGAAATTGAACCTTTTGGTGGCGCTGCAACTTGCTTGGGCGGCGCTATCCGCGACCCGCTTTCGGGACGTACCTACGTATATCAAGCAATGCGTGTGACGGGCGCCGCAGACCCCACACGTCCTTTGAACGAGACCATTGAGGGCAAACTTCCCCAACGCAAAATCGTGACCACCGCAGCCCACGGCTATAGCAGCTACGGCAACCAGATTGGTCTGGCTACGGGTTTGGTGAACGAAATCTATCACCCCGACTATGTGGCTAAACGTATGGAGATTGGCGCAGTGATAGCAGCCGCTCCAAGACGTCAGGTGAAGCGTATGACCTCCGACCCCGGCGACGTGATCATCCTCTTGGGTGGACGCACGGGCCGCGACGGATGTGGCGGCGCAACAGGCGCTTCGAAGTCGCACACCACCGCATCGCTCAGCACTTGTGGCGCTGAGGTGCAGAAAGGCAACGCACCCACAGAACGCAAGCTGCAGCGCATGTTCCGCAGAGAAGAGGTATCCTCGCTCATCAAGAAATGCAACGACTTTGGCGCTGGTGGCGTGAGCGTGGCTATCGGTGAATTGGCCGACGGCTTGCAAATAAACCTCGACAAAGTTCCCAAGAAATATGCCGGTTTGGACGGCACCGAACTCGCCATCAGCGAATCTCAAGAGCGTATGGCCATCGTTGTGGATCCCAAGGATGTGGATCAGATGTTGCAATATGCCGACGAAGAGAACCTTGAGGCTGTGGTAGTTGCCACCGTTACCGAGGAACCGAGAATGGTCATCAGCTGGAGAGGTAAAGAGGTTGTGAACCTCAGCCGTCGCTTTATCGACACCAACGGCGCTCACCAGGAAACGACCGTAAAAGTGGAGATGCCCGAGCAGAAACAAGATCTTGGCAGACTGGATATCGCCAACGAGCAAGATGTCAAGCAGCTGTGGGTGAAAACCCTTTCGGACTTGAACGTTTGTTCGCAAAAAGGTTTGGTGGAGATGTTTGACAGCACCATCGGTGCCGGCAGCGTTGTGATGCCTTACGGCGGCAAGACGCAGTTGACTCCCACACAAACCATGATTGGCAAATTGCCTTTGCTTACGGGCAAATGCGACACCATCACAATGATGAGCTATGGTTTCGACCCTTACCTGAGCAGCTGGAGTCCTTTCCACGGCGCAGCCTACTCGGTGTTGACCTCTGTAGCAAAGATCGCCGCAGCAGGTGGCGACGCCAGCAAGGTAAGACTTACCTTCCAGGAATATTTCAAGAAACTGGGCAACGACCCCTATCGTTGGGGACAGCCTTTCAGCGCCATCCTCGGCGCCTACAACGCACAGATGGGTTTGAAGTTGCCTGCTATCGGCGGCAAAGACTCTATGAGCGGCACTTTCAATAACATCGACGTTCCTCCTACCCTTTGCAGCTTTGCCGTGGGCGTAGGCGACATCCACCATGTGGTGACTCCCGAATTGAAAAAGGCAGGTTCTGAACTCTATCTGCTCGACATCAAGAAGGATGCCTACGGAATGCCCGACTACGAGGACGCTTTGGCACAATACAGACAACTCTACGACACCATTTCAAACGGCAAGGTACTCTCAAGTTACGTTCTCGGAATGGGCGGCATGATTGAGGCCGTGAGCAAGATGGCTTTCGGCAACAGACTGGGCGTCGCTCTCGACTCCAAGACCCTCAGCCTTGACGACCTTATCCGCAAGGACTACGGATACATCGTCGTAGAAATGGAAGCTGGCAGCAAGCCATTGTTCCGCGGCAAGAAGATTGGCGCAGTGGTGGCTGAAGAAGCTTTCTGCTACAACGGCATTTCGATTTCGATGGACGAGGCCCTGAAGGCTTGGACAGGCACGTTGGAGAACGTATTCCCCACCAGCACTCACAAGCAGCAAGTGGAGCTGCCCAAACAGCAACTCTATGCACAGGCTTCTCCCTATATCTGCAAACACAAAGTCGCCAAACCCAAGGTGTTCATTCCCGTATTTCCCGGCACGAACTGCGAATACGACTCGGCAAGAGCTTTCCTTCGTGCAGGCGCCGACGTCGAGACCATCGTGTTCCGCAACCAAAACGCACAGCAGATTAACGAGAGCGTGGAGGCTTACGCCAAGGCCATCAACAACGCACAAATCGTGATGATTCCTGGCGGTTTCTCGGCAGGCGACGAACCCGAAGGCAGCGCCAAGTTCATCACCAGTGTGTTCCGCAACGCCAAGGTGAGCGAAGCCGTAATGCAACTGCTCAACCAACGCGACGGCTTGATGTTGGGTATCTGCAACGGATTCCAGGCGCTCATCAAATTGGGGCTCGTTCCCTATGGCGAAATTCGCGAACAGGCCGACAACGCGCCCACCCTCACAATGAACACCATTGGCCGTCACCAAAGCAAGATTGCCAGCACGATGGTTGTCAGCAAACTTTCGCCCTGGATGCGTCAGGCTGAGTTGGGCGGCATCTACCAGGTGCCCATTTCGCACGGTGAAGGACGCTTTGTGGCTCCGAAGGAATACATCGACCAGTTGTTCCGCAACGGACAGGTCGCCACGCAATATGTGGACCTCAACGGCAACATCACCATGAACGAGGACTTCAACATGAACGGTTCGTACATGGCCATTGAGGGTATCACCAGCGCCGACGGTCGCATTTTGGGCAAGATGGCCCACAGCGAACGTCGCAGCGACGGCACTTACATGAACATCTACGGCGAACAAGACCAGCGTATCTTTGAAAGCGGCGTAGAATACTTTAAGTAAAAAACAATTTTTAGGCAATCCCGGACTCTCTGTATCCGCAGAGTATCCGGGATGTCTTTTCACAATTAAGATTCATCCCTATGAAAAACATCTTCTTCAGTCTGATGTTGTTAGCCACCGCAATGGTTGCGGCAAAACCCGTTTCGCAAAACACAGCCTTGACAGTTGCATCAAACTATTGGCAACAACAAACCGGCACAAAAGCGTCCGTCTCATTCTCCGAATGTTCCGCAACGGCCGGACTTGAGGAGATGTATCTCTTTGTGGCCCAAGAGGGAACCGGATTTGTGATTGTAGCAAAAGACGACCTCGCTTGGCCTATTTTGGGATTCTCCGACGAAGACACTTTCGACCCAACGAACGTATCTCCAGAAGCACGCTATTGGTTGAACGGTTTCATTCGAGAAATACGCGCAGCGAAAGATCAAAAACGCACAGCCGACGCTCAGGTTCAGCAAATGTGGACGGCGCTCATCAATGGAGATTACATCGCCGCCAAGGCTGACTATTCCGTCGAGCCGCTGCTTACCTGCAGATGGAATCAATCTCCAAAATACAACGACCTTTGTCCTGTTGACGCCCGCACCAGGGATCACACGCCTACGGGCTGCTTGGCAACAGCCATCGGACAGGTGATGTATAAATGGGCCTATCCCACCCACGGCTACGGTTCTCATTCCTACACCTATGAAGGCTCTATTGCCAATCCTTCTTGGGCGTTCGGCACGCTGAGCGCCGATTTCGCCAACACCGTCTATGAATGGGACTCGATGCCCACCTACATCAGTTCGCGCACCAGCGCAGGATGCATAAACGCCACCGCAACATTACTCTACCATGTAGGCGTGGCTTTGGACATGAGCTACAGCGCCAACGGCAGCGGAGCCTATATGCTGAACGAAAACGTAACTTTCGACCCTTCACTGGGACTTTCGACAGAAATTGCCTCCGAAAACGCCATTCCTCGTTATTTCAACTATCGTTGGGACGAAGCCGCCTTACGGCAAGAATACGACGACAGCGTGTGGGTTGAGATGCTGAAAGAGACACTCACATCTGGACACCCGATTCCCTACGGTGGATTTGAGTTTGACGAGACTGGCGCTTGCATCTCTGGACACGCATTCGTATTCGATGGCTACAACGGGGCTGGCAACTTCCACGTAAACTGGGGTTGGGGCGGATCTTGCAACGGTTATTTCCCCATCTCGGCGCTGAATCCCAACGGCACTCAAGCTGGCACTTTCAACGACCGACAAGGTGCAATCATTGGATTGGAACCTGCTTGGAGTCACCTAAAAATGACCGCCGACCTTACCGCAACAACCGTCAACAATTTTTCAGAAAGCACCACAAGTCCTGTTCAATACAGCATCGCAATCACAAACGACGGCGACTCCACCTTTGACGGGTTTGTCGGCGTGGCTTGCTACGCTTCCGACAGCACGTTCTTGGGATGGCTCAAAGAGCCCGAATCAGGCAGCTGTGCTGTTGGCGGCACACTTTCCGAGACCAACATTTCCTCCTTGGAAGTAGGCGAAGGTTGCTACCGCGCCGTGGTGATGTGCGGCAAAGACACCAACCACCTCCTTCCCGTTGCGGGATTCGACGCCAACAACAACGCAAACTTCTGCTACGGAAATATTTCCGTGCCTACCATCAACAACACCCCAGAAATCAATATCGCAACGCAAGGACTCAACGTAAAGGTTTCAGCCAACCGCCCCGTGGAAATGGCCGTGTGCGACATGATGGGTCGTGTGGTGTGTCGTGGACACGGAAGTAACTGCTCTTTTACGCTTCCCGCGAAAGGCATCTACATTGTGAAAGCCGACAGCACGACAAGAAAGGTCGTCGTGTGGTAAAGCAGTGAATAGTGATTGCACTTTTCATTTTATTTCACGTTTCTTATGCATAAAAAACTCCTGGCTTTTGCACTGATTTTTGTCTTCACCTGTTACGCCTCTGCGCAGCAGACCTACAAATACGTTGTGCGTTTTACCGACAAAAACGGATCGGGATACACACTCGACAACCCCTCTGAATACCTGAGTACAAGAGCCTTGGAACGCCGTGCACGACAAAACATCAGTATCGACAGCCTCGACCTGCCTGTCAACCCATACTATTTGCAGCAATTGAGAGAGGCGGGATTTGTGGTGCGCAACTGCTCCAAATGGAAAAACTGCGCCTCGGTGGACGCCGATAGCAACATTTCGGACTGGAGCCGATTTCCGTTCGTTGCGGAAGCGACTTGCTACTACATCGAAGGTCCTTTTCAGTTTGGAGGCAGATTCAGTTCCGGATGGCGAATGCCAAGACCTGCCTACGACACTCTTTACAGCGAATCCTATTACGGTTTGGGAATCAGACAAATTTCGCAGCTCAACGGCATTGGATTGCATCGCGAAGGTTTTCAAGGCGAAGGTATGCTGATTGGTGTTTGCGATGTGGGATTTCCTGGAATCGACACTTTGGTACTTTTCGATTCGCTGCGCAACGACGGCAGACTGATCGCCCGCAGGGATTTTGTTTGGCCACATCTTGCCGACACGTTCGACCTACACGACCATGGCACAAGCGTACTTTCAAACCTTGCATCCTACATTCCTGGATGTTACGTTGGAACCGCACCCAAAGCCTCCTACATCCTTTGTCGCACCGAAGACATGATTCACGAATCTCCCTTGGAAGAATACAACTGGATAGCCGCCGTGGAGTATCTCGACAGCATGGGGGCCGACATTGTGAGCACTTCGCTAGGCTATTACTATTTCGACGATTCACAGTTCGACCTCACTCCATTCATGCTCAACGGTTCACGAACACCTATGTCGCAAGCCGCCACCATCGCCTCCAACAAAGGTATGTTGATTGTAAATTCGGCTGGAAACGACGGAAATTCAATTCCGCAGCACCTCAACATCCCTGCCGACGCTGAAGCAGTGTTGACCATCGGCGCGGTAGATGAATTCGGAGACTATGCCTATTTTTCGTCACGAGGGCCCACTTACGACGATCGCATCAAACCCGACATCTGCGCTATGGGAATGGACGTAAGAACCGCTTCGGTGGCAAACGGAATTCAAAGTTTGAACGGCACTTCGTTTTCTTGTCCCATTGCCGCAGGCATGATGGCGTGCCTCTGGCAGAAATATCCCGACTGGACACCTGCACAATTGCGCGACAACGTGCGCAGCTGGGGCGACCACGCCGACGCTCCAAACAACCATTACGGCTACGGAATCCCTGATTTTGGAAAAGCCTTGGAAGGCACGAATGTTTCCCTCACAACAGTTGATGAATTGCATTGTTCCCTCTACCCCAATCCATCGCACGGAATGGTACAACTTTTTGTAGATGACGCCAATGCGTACGTTTCCATATTTGATGCAATGGGGCGGACCATCATCCACGACCGCTATGGAAACAACGCTTTACAAACTACTTTAAACAGTCTTCCGAAAGGTTTCTACCTTATCCGCATAACCTCCGAGCAAAGAGTTAACACAATGAAACTCATTCGTCAATAAGTCACGACCATCATGAAAAACATTGTCACGACAGCATCCATACTACTGATTTTCCTGCTATCAATGTCCTGCATTGCCCAACCCAAAGAAATACCTGTAGTAGCTTACGTCTGCTCGTGGACAACCGAGATGCCCGACGGCAAATACATCACGCAAATCAACTACGCCTTCGGCAACGTAAACGAGACATTCGACGGGGTGATTGTGCAACATCCCGAGCGATTAAGAAAGATTTGCGCCCTACGGCAGTCGCCAGAAGCTCATCCTGGATTGAAAGTGTTGCTTTCCATTGGAGGCTGGACGGCTGGTGGTTTCAGCGAAATGGCATCCGACTCTTTGCGGCGATTGCGTTTCGCAGCCGACTGCAAGCGGCTGGTTGACGAATTCGACCTCGACGGCATTGACATGGACTGGGAATATCCCACCTCGTCGGAAGCAGGCATCAGTTCCTCGCCCGACGACACTCGCAACTACACCCTTTTGATGCGCGACATTCGTACCGCCATCGGTCCCGACAAACTGCTTACCCAAGCCACCATCTGCACAGCTTTGTACATCGACTTTGCCGCCGTAGATCCCTATGTGGATTTCATCAACATCATGGCTTACGACATGGGGCGACCTCCCTATCACAACACTCCACTCTACAACTCGCCTTTGGTGAAGAACGTCACAGCCGACAGCGCCGTGAGAGCACATCTCGCCGCCGGCATACCTCCCAAAAAGCTACTATTGGGCTTGGCATTCTATGGTCATGGCGTACCCAACCATCCCAAGGTGGAAGACCTCACGACAGTCCGCAACTGGAAAGGCTACACCTACCATTGGGATGCGCAGGCGATGGTTCCCTACATGACCGATGACCGCGATGGAAGCATGGCATTCAGTTACGAAGACCTGCGTTCACTGGAGATCAAGTGTCGGTACATTCTTGAGAAAGGACTTCATGGCGCCATGTACTGGTCCTACGACGGAGACAACGCCAATGGGGACCTTCGCCGAACGGTTTATTATACCTTAAATCCTCCAAGTGAATAATACACAAGACTATTCTCACAAACACACTTGACTGTCTTATTTATAAAACAATCATCATAAAACAAATTCAATGAAAAACAAAAAAAGCACAATCATTTGGGCGGGGGTAATTATTGTCGTAGTCCTCGTGGTCGTTGGAATCGTAAGCGACAACAAAGGCATCATCTACCTGTCCCAGATTATTGCGACATTAGGTCTTATTGCCTCAGTGATCATGCTTGACAAACAAAACAGAAACAAGCAATGATTTCCATTATCCCATCAAGGTCTTAACGCGCCCATCGGCACCACATAGACACCATCTTCTCGGCGATAGGCATATTTTCCCACACCAACAAGCACCATCAAAAACGAGGGTGCAGGCATTCGTGTAGTATCAATCTTGCCTGATAGTGTTTTCAAAGTCTTCGCACCACTGGAAATTGCATCCTCACCGCCCAACTTGATTTCCACAAGACCATATTTCCCATTTTCCAAATGGACCACGGCATCACATTCCAAACCATTCCTGTCGCGATAGTGATACACCGACCCGTCCAATGCATCAGCATAAACCCTCAAATCCCTGACAGCCAAAGTCTCGAACAAAAGGCCGCACGTTTCCAAATCGTTAATAAGATCCTGGGGTCCCAATCGCAATGCAGCTACAGCGACACTCGGATCCACGAAATACCTGGTATCAGAAGTTCTGATTGCCGTCTTGCTCCTCAATGAAGGGTTCCAGGCAGGCATATCCTCAACGACAAAGATTTTTTTCAACGCAATTATATAGGACGAAATAGTCTCTTCGTTTATCGCCAACTCATCATTCACTTTGATATCTTCCAATATCGTAGTCAACGAGGCTTGCGTTCCTTGGTGACGGCTCAAACTTCTCATCAGCCTTTTCACCCTCTCGGGATTTCTTCGCACACCGTCAGCCCTTGAAATATCAGAACCAGACCCATCGTCCTTGCCGACAATTCCATTATAGTAGATTACCGCTTGTTTTAGTGCAGATTTCTTATTTGACATCATAGATGCCATCGGCCAACCACCACGGCAAATCAAGTAAGCCAATTGCTCAATATCGATATCACTTTCCGCCGTCAATTGCTCTGGAACATTGAAAAGCGACTCCAGGCTTACTTTGCCGGAGCTGTCGCCCGATTCCCAAAGCGACATCGGACGCATCAAAAGAGACGTTATGCGACCCGTACCAGAATGGATTATTTCATGCCTATCGGCAGGAACAGCGGAACCAGTAATAATAAACTGCCCCAATTTCCGCCTATGATCCACCTCGCCACGAATAGAATCCCACAATGTAGGAACCACTTGCCACTCATCTATGAGGCGTGGTGCTTTACCTTGAAGCAAATATCTTGGAGAAGTTTTTGCCAAGGTTATATTGCGAGCTCCTTCTTGGGGATCTGCCATATACACCACACTACCGGCAGCCATTTCTGCCGTTGTAGTCTTCCCACACCACTTGCTTCCCTCTATCAAAACGCAACCGCAAGCATCCAATAAATCGAGAAGCATTTGATCAGCAATTCTATACCTATAATCGTCCATTTCTATAGTATTTTTTCAAATTGCAAAAATACTAAAAAATATTGAATTACGAAAGAATTTTCAAAAACCGTTCCGGCATTTGGCAATATTTCGTTCCGGCATTTGGCAACATTTCGTTCCGGCATTTGGCAATATTTCCGATGGCGTGATGACGAAGAATGAAAATTATGTCAAGGACTCGCTCGCAAGAAAAAGCCTTACACATCTGCGTTAAAAACAAAAGTTCCACTATCGTGCTGAAGTTTTTTCATCTTTCTTGCGACCGATTTATCACACTCATACAAATCTGCGATTAATATTTGCGCAACAATAATTTCATGCTATTATTGTCGTTGTTATCGTTTTGCTTTATCCTGCTTTAAAGGTCTCCGGAAATGAAATAAAAGTATATATTCCAAGGATCTATATTATAATCATTTCTACAACCTCCAGGAACATGAAGCTCCGCCTGCGAAGAGATGCCCAAGAAGGCGTTGGCTCCTAAAGTAGGAGGGGTTATGGCGTAACAGTTCACTCGGCTGAGGCCGCTGCAATTCATAAACGAGGATACACCTATCGAGGTGACACCGCTGGGCAAGGTAATGCTGCCGAGGCTGCTGCAATCCATAAACGCAGATTCCCCTATCCAAGTGATACCATCAGGCAAGGTAATGCTGGTGAGGCCGGAACAACCTCTGAAAAGATGATTATCGATTCGAGTCAAGCCCGATGGCAGGGTGATGGATTGGAGGCTGCTGCAATTGTAAAAAGCGCCATCCCCCATTCCTGTCATATTCGACGGCAGGGTGACGGATGTAAGACTGGTGCAACCACTAAAAGCATACTGAGGTAAAAATTTCAGGTGTGACGGAAGTGTGACGGATTGGAGGTTGGAACAGCCGGAAAACACCTCGCTTCCAATTGTTGCCACACTATCGGGCATCATGACTGAGGTGAGCGTTGTAAAGTTTCTAAAAGCCCTCTCGGAAAAACTCGGCTTCGCGGCATAGACAATATATCCGTATTCTTGATAGACAACTCTGGTAGGGCTATTGGGGGTGATGCTGTTGCCATCGTTGGTGGTATAGGTCAGCACTTGCCAAGGGGGATAAACCAAGGTGTCTCCATCCAGGTTGTAGGCGAAGGCGCCAATATGGTTGCGCTCTAAAACCTTGTCGAAAATGTCGTTGTACTTTCTGTGGATGTGGAAACTGTTATCCGACTTGCGCAGCGCGACACTTACTGTCATTTCGGAAAAACTTGAGTTGGCAGGTACCACGATATAGAACGACCTACTCTCGGTAAGCGCCACATGGATGTTGTCCAGTATAATGCTGTCGCAGCCATTGCTGAAAGAAGAAAGCTTGGGAAGACCCTCGCTGATACGAAGTTGAGCCGTTCCGCTCAGTGGCTGGCCCTTGTTGCCTCTGACCACGATGTACACCACCTCCGACTCTGCCATGGTGGGAAGTGTGACTTTGAGCAAAGCGCAAAGATTGCGGAACTTAAGCTCAGTACCTCCTGCTGAGCAGTAGGCTGCCATGGGAGATTGGACCACCTGGTGACCGTCTCGCGTAGCATAGTGCTGAACATTGGGGAGGGTGACGGTGGCCATGTCCAGCCCTATCAAGTTGGCTGGGTAGAAGGCGGTAAGGTTGCCCAAGAGGCTTTCGGCGCCCACAATAGTAGCGGAGCCGCTCTCAGCATTTACGCTGACGGGGTATTTCTCACCGTTGAGGGCGACGGTGTCGCCCCCTTCCCAACAAGCGTAGTAGTCGTTGTTGATATAGGCCTTGGCGTCGTGTTCATACTGTTCGATGGTGGCGGTTAGAATGCGGCCTAGTTCTTCTTTCTGGCAGGATGACGTCAACAAGACAGCCAACGTCATAATTATCAACAAGAATGTCCTTTTCATTGAGTAGGATTTATGGAAGTTTTAAAAATGCAAAATTACGTTTTTTTTACAACACCCACAACACGTTTCTAACGTCAATTATCCGAGGATAGATACCAACATCAAACCTTAATTTTTATTCCACAAAGACGATATTTTCAAATTTATTAGTATTTTTGCAAAGTCAAACCGAAAGGTATGGTTTGGCAAGAAAGTGCATTTGGCATTATTCCTTGCATGTGAATCTGGACAATTCATAAAAGTATGAGAATAAGGGCGAAATGAACGCTTCCATTGATGTATTCGTGTTTCGAATATCATTCAGTGGGGCAATTCAGATATCCTTTATTTCTTACTTTTGGGAGTCCAGACCCTACATGCAAAAATAAGGTGATATGGAACGGCTCCACTTTCTTAATTTTAACCCACCATTGTTTCGAGCCAAACATCAAACGTTGTTCCCGACACGAAATAGGGAACCATTATGAAACAATATCTTTTGCTTTTATTCATTTGTCTAACGCCTTCGTACTTATTGGCGCAAGACATTATCACAAAAAAAGACGGAACAGCGATTGAAGCAAAAATCATCGAAGTATCGCCTTCTGAAATCAAATACAAGAAGTTTTCAAATCCAGATGGGCCAATTTTCATTCTTCCCACTCATGTCATTTCTTCCATAAGATATCAAAACGGAGAAAAAGAAACTTTTGTAGAACGAGCCGAAGCACAACCTGTCGTGACTAATGGTTCTTACATCATTCCCAAATACAGGGATATAAAAGATCTTTTTGATCGAAGCACCTATACACATTTCTCTTCAGACAAGTATTCGCCAGGATGGTGCGGATTTGCA
Organism: Candidatus Colimorpha pelethequi; assembly: GCA_018064245.1. GTDB lineage: Bacteria > Bacteroidota > Bacteroidia > Bacteroidales > P3 > Colimorpha > Colimorpha pelethequi. The sequence goes on along the minus strand of JAGHVO010000002.1, from coordinate 17,952 downwards.
TCATTCGTCATTCCAGGATTGGGACAAGCCATCGAACACGAATGGGGAAGAGCCGCAGGATTTTTCTTTGGAAATCTCGCTTGCAACATTATGGTCCAATACTACCTCACTCTTATGTCCGCAACAAAACGCAACGACAAAATAGATGACTACGCTTTGGGATTTGGTTGTTTTCTCACCCTTGGCATTGGGATAAACATCTGTTCTATTGTAGATGCCGTACATATTGCAAAAACCAAGGATTTGTGGTGCCATCAAATGCAATCCTCCATCGAAAGCATCAACATCTCGCCCTCATTCACTTATCTCCCAACAGACCCAAACACTCCAATAATGGGCATCAACATGAGTATTTCCTTTTAAGGACAGAACAAAATAAAACCAAAAGGGACGTGTCACAACACGTCCCTTTGTTTTTGTGCGGATAGGGAGACTCGAACTCCCACTCCGTGAGGAACTAGATCCTAAGTCTAGCGCGGCTACCAATTACGCCATATCCGCCTGATTTGAGATGACTTGCACAATAGCATCATCTTCAAAACGGTTGCAAAGATACAAAAAAAATATGATTTACGAACAAGATGGCGACTTTAGATTGCAGAATGCGGATTTTTGAGCAATTGACCTACATACTTTCGACGTTCCAATTGTTGACCTGTGTTACGAAATCGGCACAAAAGTTTTCAACACTGGGAATGGTGATAAAAAGATATCTCCAAGCCTTTGCGCATGGGGAGTTATGCGTATTTTTGCAATTGAGAAACAACATTTCCCATTATGGCAGACGACGAAATCCTTTTGACTACAAACGATTATGGTGACGATAGCATTATCCACCTTGAAGACATGGAGCACATTCGCCTCCGTCCCGGTATGTATATCGGCAAATTGGGCGACGGATCTTCCCACGACGACGGCATTTATGTACTTATCAAAGAGGTTATCGACAATGCCATTGATGAATTTTCTTCCGGCTACGGAAAGAAGATCGACATCAAAATCAACTTTGGCGAGAAACGCGTCACCATCCGCGACTACGGCCGTGGCATTCCTTTGGGAAAATTGGTAGAGGCCGTCTCAAAACTGAACACTGGCGCCAAATACGACAGCAAGGTGTTCCAAAAATCCGTAGGTCTGAACGGCGTGGGTACAAAAGCCGTAAATGCACTTTCGTCCTATTTCAAGGTGCAATCCATCCGCGAGGGCAAGACCCGCATCGCCGAATTCGCCGAAGGCAAACTCACCAACGATTCGGACGTTATTGCATACAACGGCAACGAGGAAAATGGCACTTTGGTCGAATTCATTCCCGACAGCACTTTGTTCGGCAACTACCACTTCATTGGCGAATATGTGGAGAAGCGCGTGTGGAACTACTGCTACCTGAACAAAGGCCTCACCATCTACTACAACGAAAAGCGATACTACTCCAAGAACGGCCTTTTGGACCTTTTGGAGAACAATATGACTGCCGAGCCCCTCTACCCTATCATCCACATCAAGGACGGCGATTTTGAGGCGGCATTCACACACATCAACGGACAGAGCAACGACTACTACTATTCATTTGTGAACGGTCAGCACACCACCGAAGGCGGCACGCACCAGAGCGCCTTCCGCGAATGCTACGCCCGCGTGGTAAAGGACTTCTTCAAGAAAGACTACGCACCCGAAGATGTGCGTCAAGGATTGGTATGCGCCCTCTGCATCCGCATTCAGGAGCCTGTTTTCGAGGCACAGACGAAAACCAAGCTAGGTTCCACCCACATGGAGCCGAACAAAAAAGACGGCACTAACGACAGTCCGCTTGTGAAGACTTACGTTCTTGACGTGCTAAAACGCCATCTCGACGACTATCTGCACATGAATCCCACTTCGGTGGAGGCCTTGCAACAAAAGATACAGCAAAACGAAAAGGAACGCAAAGACATTGCCGGCATCAAAAAGGTGGCCCGTGAGGCAAGCAAACGCGCCAGTCTGAACAACTCAAAACTGAGGGACTGCCACGTACACTACAACACCAACCATCCTCGCCGACTTGAAAGCACCATTTTTATTACCGAAGGTCTTTCGGCAAGCGGAAGCATCACCAAGAGTCGCGACGTGGACACACAAGCCGTGTTCAGTCTGCGAGGCAAGCCCAAGAATGTCTATTCCATCTCAAAAGTAGATGTATATAAGAACGAAGAGCTCAACCTGCTCCACAACGCATTGGACATTGACGACGGCATCGAAAATCTCCGATACAACAACGTGGTAATTGCCACCGATGCCGATGTGGACGGAATGCACATCCGACTGCTTCTGCTCACATTTTTCCTTCGTTTCTACCCCGAACTCATACAAACAGGACATGTATACATCCTCCAAACGCCCTTGTACCGCGTAAGGAACAAACAAGTCACACACTACTGCTACACCGAGGAAGAGCGCATCAACGCCATCAACAACACGTCCAATGCGGTAATCACCCGTTTCAAAGGCCTTGGCGAAATCTCCCCTGACGAATTCAAGGGTTTCATCGACCAAGACATGCGTCTGGACCCTGTTTTGCTGCACAAAGACTTTGATACGAAAAGCGTGCTGCACTTCTACATGGGCGAAAACACCATGGAACGTAGGGATTTCATTATGAAAAACTTAAGAGTAGAAGACGACGAATCCATCGTGATAGTATAAAAAAATATCAAAAAACATTTTGCACTTCACAATATTCTTATTATTATTGCAGAAATTTCTCTTACTATGAAAAACTCCCAAAACAAAAAAAAGAAACTGATTGTCAGCTACAAAAACTTATCGGAGGATTTGCTGGAAAAATTCAAAGAAGCTTATCCTGAAGGATACAAAGACTATATCCAAAAAAGCATAAAACCCAACGGGGAGCCCATATTCGTAGTGCCATTCGAAACCGAAGAGGTTTCTTACATGGTGAAATTTGAGGTGAAGATCGACACCGCATTGCTTGACGACGATCTTGACAAAGACCTTTACTATAGCGGAGAAGGTGACGATGAGGAATTCGCACCGCTTTCCGAAGCCATCGAGAAAGAGGAAAACGAGACGCACCACAAAGAGCGCGTGCTGAAACACGGCGACTACGAAGATGCTTTCGCTCCTTCGAAAATCAAGCCCAACCACGACTTGGAAATCACTGGCGAAGAATTGGAAGCCGCTTTTGGCGATGAACCAGATGAAGAATTCGATTCCTACACAGATGACGAACCCAACGAAGAGGAAGACGATGATTTCGAGCCCTCGGAGGAAGATTTGATGGACATCGAAAGCTCGCTTTTGGAGGAAGTTGATCAGAAACCTGAGAAAGCCTCTAAGGCAAAGGGTGCCAAAAAGAGCACCAAGGCAAAAGTAACGACGGCGAAGAGTAGCGCCACAAAGAAAAAAAGCACCAAGAAATAGTCCATTTCATACAAAAATTAAGCGCGCCGTGCATCGCCACGGCGCGCTTAATTTTTTTCGTCACAACAAAGAATCCGATTCCATAATATAACACAGAGGGCACCCGATAGGGCGCCCTCTGTGCCATATAATCACAAAACTATTACTTCTTGGAAGTCTTCCGACCACGAGCAGGCTTGTCGGCCGAACTGGAAATGATCGACACCGCTTCTTCAAGCGACACCGTCAAAGGATCGGCATTCTTGGGAAGTCGGTAATTAGAACCTTTGTAGGTCAAATACGGACCGTAACGTCCAATATTCGACACTACCGCTTCGCCTTCGTGAAGACCTATCTCATGCGGGAAAAGCGCACGGAGACGTTCCTTTTCCTCTTCGGCAAGACGCTTGGAGTCGATAATCTCAATGCAACGTTCCAAAGTCACCTCATAAGGATCATCGGTTTTTGAAAGCGAATAGAATTTGGAATCCATCCTGACGTAAGGACCGAATTTTCCTATCGACACAACGATTTCGTTGCCTTCGTACTCACCCACGGTACGCGGTAGCGTAAAGAGCGCCAAAGCCTCTTCAAGAGTGATTGTATCTATGCTCTGTCCTTTTTTCATGCTGGCGAAAAGAGGCTTTTCCTCGTTGCTGGTATCTCCAATCTGAACAACAGTTCCGTATCTGCCAATCTTCGCATAGACGTTCTTCTTGGACTTAGGATCTACGCCCACAAGTCGGGAACCACTATTTCGATGGGAGTTTTGCTGGGTTTGACGAATGTTTTTGTGGAAAGGCACATAGAACTTGTCGATAACCTTACGCCACTCTTTCTTGCCTTCGGCGATGTCGTCGAAATCCTTCTCTACAGCGGCAGTAAAATTATAGTCCATAATATCGGTAAAATGTTCCATCAGGAAACCATTAACCACACTTCCGATGTCGGTGGGGAATAATTTGTCTTTTTCGCTTCCAGACTTCTCCTGTTTCTCTGTACGAATCACCTCGTCACCCTTGAGAGTGAATACCACGACAGTCTGGGAAACCGGCTCGCGGTCTTCCTTGATGACATATTCTCGTTTGAGAATGGTACTGATAGTTGGAGAGTAGGTAGAAGGACGACCAATGCCGAGGTCTTCCAGTTTCTTGATAAGACTTGCTTCGGTGTAACGTGGAGGATGCTGCGTAAAGTGTTGCGACGATCCACAATCAACCAATCCAAGCACTTCACCTACATTGAGCTTCGGGAGGATGTGGCTGTGCACATCATCGTCGCCATCGTCGGTGGATTCGTAATAAACCTTCAAGAAACCATCAAAAAGAATCTGCTCACCTTCACAGACGAAAGTGTCGGAACCGTTGGATATCGCAATGTCGATGGTGGTTTTCTCAATTTCGGCATCCGACATCTGCGATGCAATTGCACGTTTCCAAATCAGTTCATACAAGCGACGTTGAGCCGACTCTGCATTAATGGTGGCATTGCCCAAATTGGTTGGACGAATAGCTTCGTGAGCCTCTTGCGCACCCTTAATCTTGGTGTGGTAGCGACGTGTTTTTACATATTTCTCGCCAAAGCTTTTTGTGATTTCGTCCTTGGCCATCGCAAGTGCCATCTCACTGAGATTCACCGAATCGGTACGCATATAAGTGATGTAACCTTCTTCGTAAAGCTGCTGGGCAATCTGCATGGTTCGTGCCACGCTAAATCCGAGTTTGCGAGAAGCCTCTTGCTGGAGCGTAGAAGTGGTAAAGGGTGGCGCCGGAGTGCGACGGCGGGGTTTCGACTCAACACTTTTCACCGAAAATGAAGCAGAAATCAAGGAACGCAAGAAAGCGACAACCTCATCTTCGGTCTCAAAACGGTTTGAGAGTTCCGTGTCCAAGATGCTGTTGGCGGTGTCGTTGCAGGAGAATGTCGCATTGACCTTATAGAACGACTGTGATACGAAATTCTTGATTTCCTCTTCGCGATCGACGATGAGACGTACGGCGACCGACTGCACACGGCCTGCGCTCAAAGCAGGCTTGATCTTGGACCACAGAATCGGGCTGATTTCGTAGCCCACAAGGCGGTCGAGTACACGACGAGCCTGCTGGGCGTCAACCAAATTCATGTTAATATCGCGCGGGTGCGCAATAGCGTAGCGTATGGCGTTCTCTGTAATCTCATTAAATACAATACGATGCGTCTTGGAAGGATCAAGTTTAAGCGTTTCTCTCAGATGCCAAGCAATTGCCTCTCCCTCGCGGTCCTCATCGGACGCGAGCCAAACGACTTCTGCATTTTTGACATCACGCTGGAGTTCGTTGACTAGCTCACGTTTGTCATCAGCAACTTGATATTCGGGTTCATATTGATTTTCAATATCAATACTCATTTCCTTTTTCGCCAAATCACGGATATGACCACGGCTTGACTTGACGGTATAGTCAGCTCCGAGAAATTTTTCGATGGTCTTGGTCTTACCTGGAGACTCAACAATGACGAGGTTTTTCATTCAGTATATTGAGATTAAATTAGTGTAACGTCGGTTCTCTTTTCACAATTCACAAAAACAATAAATATATATATTGTATCTGTTAAATTATTTGCAAAATAACAAATAATTTTTCATTCAAACAAATAAAAAACAAGACGAGTCCGCCGCATTAATGCGGCGGACTCGTCAAAACGTTATCTTACAAACAATTGTCAAACGACTTTCTTGTCGTTACCACGAGAGGCCTTTTTTTACAAGCCATTGCTGCGCCGCCTGATTTCCCAACCGAGCCGCCTTCTTGTAAGAGTTCTGCTCACGCTGGGCATTTCCCTGACGCTTGTAGAGATCGGCGATAAGGCAATACGTATCCGCATCGTTGGGGTCAATCTGCACGGCTTTCTGATACGAATGAATGGCTTTGCTATAATTGTTCCACAACGTATAAGTGCGTCCAAGTCCCTTGTAGGCAGGCGCATAGCGCGGATTGATGCGCACCGCGTTATTGTAATAAGACTGCGCACGATCATATTCGCCTTGGTCACGCGACACGTCGCCAAGCATTAGAAAAGCCTTAAGGTTTGAACTGTCGATTTTGAGCACCTCTTCATAGCACATCACTGCCTTTTGATAATCGCCACGCAGACGATAGGCTGCGCCAAGGCAATAGTAAAGCTTGAGTGATTTGGGATGTTTCTTGAGGGCTTTTTTGAGAGTTGTGAGCGCAGACTCGTAGTTGTTGCGCAGACAATACATGGTACCCAAATTGTAAAAAGCATCCACGTCGTTGCTGTCGAGCTGCACGGCTTTGCGAAAGTTGCGCAAGGCTTCGTTGTCGGAACCTTTTCGATAGCACACCACACCCATTACATTGTAGGCTCGGGCGTATTGAGGGTCCGCCTCTATGGATTTCGCGGCCCAAGAATAGGCATTCGCCTGATGTCCTCGCATAGACTCACAAAGCGCCATGGTGGCCATGGGCGAGGCCTTTTCTCCCTGTTCAATGGCTATTTCCGCCATGGCTGAGGCACTGTCCCAGAATTCCAATTCCGAAAGACAGAGGGCAAAATGAGCGAAACCTTCAGGAGCCTTACTGTATTGAAGCAAATCCGCGGCTTCAGAATACAACTCCTTTCGTTCCAACATGATTCCAAGCGGCAGGCATGCCAAACCTTCAGGATTCAAGAGAAGCGCTTGGCGATAATACTGCTCCGCCCTATCCTTCAAACCCATTTTTTCGGCATTGGCGCCCTTTTCAACAAGCGAAGCTTCCGTTTCTTGGGCGGAAAGAGAAACGGAAAGAGAAATCAATAGAAGAAACGAGAGAAATTGATATTTGAAAACTGACAATTTGTTAAAGTTTAGAATGTTGATTGTAGTGTGCATTTTCGAGTCACTGGTCTTTCTCTTTGAGATATTGGAGAATCGAACGAGCCGCTTTGCGTCCGGCGCCCATTGCCAAGATTACCGTAGCGGCACCGCTAACCGCATCGCCACCTGCAAACACTCCTTCACGAGAGGTTTTACCGCTTTCGTCAATCTTGAGTCCGCCCCAAATCTCGGTATCAAGACCCGGCGTCGTGTTTTTGATAAGTGGATTTGGACTTGTTCCAAGTGCCATAATAACGGTATCTGCGTCTTTGACAAATTCTGACCCTGGTATGACGGAAAATTTTCGCCTGCCACGTTCGTCAGGCTCGCCCATTTCCATACGCACGCACCGAATTCCCGATACGTTTCCTTTATCGTCTCCAAGAATTTCAACGGGATTTGTTTGGAAATCAAACACAACCCCCTCTTCCTTGGCATGGTGCAACTCTTCTCTACGAGCAGGCATGTCTTGTTCGCTACGACGGTAAACGACAGACACTTGACTACCCAGACGACGGGCCGTGCGAGCTGCATCCATTGCAACATTTCCGCCACCGACAACAACGACCTTTTCTCCCAGCAATATCGGCGTATCATACTGATTGTCGTATCCGTGCATCAAATTCGCACGTGTAAGCAATTCATTGGCAGAAACAACACCGACAAGCGTTTCCCCTGGAATATTCATAAACTTGGGAAGACCCGCTCCTGACGCGACATAAACTGCTTGAAATCCCTGCTTGTCGAAAAGTTCGTCAATAGTAACCGACTTTCCAACAATGACATTAGTCTGAATTTCCACGCCCAAACGTTTGAGATTTTCTATTTCAGGAGCCACAACACGCTGTTTCGGCAAGCGGAACTCAGGAATGCCATAGACAAGCACGCCGCCAGGTTGATGAAGCGCCTCGAAAACAGTCACCTTACAACCCGCCTTGGCAAGATCACTCGCGCAAGCAAGTCCAGAAGGACCGCTGCCAATGATAGCGACCTTAGGTGAATTTGGAATTGAGTATTGAGAATTGTGAATCGGGGGCTGGGGATTTTTGCGCGTCCAGTCGGCGACAAAACGTTCCAAGGCACCTATTGCGATAGGTTCGCCCTTGTAACCCAAGATGCAAGCACCTTCACATTGAGACTCTTGCGGACAAACACGTCCACAAACTGCGGGAAGTGAAGAATCCTCTGCGATAATTCGCGCAGCCTCAGCGAAATTGCCCTGCGACACCTCATGAATAAAGTCAGGGATATGGATCGAAACGGGACATTGAGTTACACACATAGGTTTCTTGCAATGCAGACAACGTTTTGCCTCGGCAATTGCCTGCTGTTCCGAAAATCCAAGCGACACCTCCTCAAAATTGTGGATACGTTCCAAAGGAGGTTGTTCCTGGGGACGCTGGCGCTTTGCAGAGGAATCCTGCGCCGCAATTACAGTCTCACAAGCATCAGAGAGGTTACAATGGTGGCCATTCTCGTTATGGGCAATACGATACTTACGGGCGTCAGGCTTTGCCAGACGGCGCATCGCCTCGTCAAAATCCACCTTGTGTCCGTCAAACTCCGGACCATCAACACAAGTGAACTTGACCTCATTTCCCACCGATACACGGCAAGCTCCACACATGCCCGTTCCGTCCACCATCATGCAATTCATACTCACAATCGTTCTGAGGTTCAAATCCTTGGTAAGCAGCGACACAAACTTCATCATAGGCAACGGACCAATAGCCACACAGCAGGAATAGTGGATTCCAGACTCCACCAAATCTTTGATTTTATTGGTCACCAACCCTTTTTCTCCATAACTTCCGTCATCCGTCATCAGGTAAAGATTGTCACACACAGCCTTCATCTTGTCCAAGAAAAAGAAGAGGCTCTTTGATCTCGCCCCCACAACAACATCAACAGGAATGCCATTGTCGTGCGCCCATTTCACTTGCGGATAGACCGGAGCGGTACCCACACCTCCCGCAACGAATAGCAACCGTTTGAACGCCTGCGGATTACCATTGTGTTCAGCAATCAACTCCGATGGACGACCAAGCGGGCCTACAATAGCATAAACACCGTCTCCCACATTCATTTCAGACAGCTGACGAGTAGATTCGCCCACCACCTGAAAGACTATCGAAACACTATGATTTTGATAATCAATATCACTAATAGTCAAAGGGACACGTTCGCCTTTTTCACGAGGTACAACAATCACAAACTGTCCCGGCAACCCAGCGTCGGCAATCCATGGAGCTTCGATTTCCATGAGGAAAATCTGATTGTCGTTCAAACGTTCTTTACGAAGAATGGAATACATTTGAGAGTTAAGAGTTAAAAGTTAAGAGTTAAAAGTTAAGAGTTGAGAGTTGAGAGTTAAGAGGGATTTGCACTCAGGACACCGATCACAGTTACGAGGTCAAATCAACAATTCAACAAATCAACATTACCTCATTCACTAAAATATTCGTAGAAATAAGGAATGGTCTCGATACCCTTGAAGAACTGGCAGAGCGGATAATTCTCATTAGGAGCATGAATATCATCACTTCCCAAACCAAATCCCATAAGGATGCTCTTGGTGCCAAGAATGCGCTCGAAACCAGCAACGATAGGAATACTTCCACCACTACGAGTAGGAATGGGGCGCTTGCCAAATGTTTCGGTCATAGCACGCTCAGCAGCCTTATAAGCCTTAAGATCAAGAGGTGCCACATACGCAGCGCCGCCGTGGCAAGGCGTAACCTTTACCTTCACGCACTCGGGAGCGACACTTTCGAAGTAATCCTTGAACATCTTGCTGACCTTCTCGTAGTCCTGATTGGCGACAAGACGAGTTGAAATCTTGGCGTATGCCTTGGAAGGCAAAACAGTCTTGCTGCCCTCGCCGGTATGACCGCCCCAGATGCCACAAACGTCGAGACAAGGACGAATACCCGTGCGTTCCTTGGTAGTGTAACCCTTTTCACCGTGCACCGTACGAATGTCGAGTTCGCGCTTGTAGTCTTCCTCGGAGAAAGGAGCCTGAGCCATAAGAGCACGTTCCTCATCACTGATAACCAAAACATCATCGTAGAATCCAGGAATGGTGATGTGGTTGTTTTCGTCGTGCAAACCAGCAATCATCTTACAAAGAATGTTGATGGGGTTGGCGACAGCGCCGCCATAAATACCGCTGTGAAGGTCATGGTTGGCGCCCGTAACTTCCACTTCCCAATAGCAAAGGCCACGCAAACCACTGGTGATGCTGGGAACGTCGGGAGCAATCATGCTGGTGTCGGACACCAGAATCACATCGCTTTTAAGCAGTTCTTTGTGTTCTTCACAGAATCCATATAGGCTACCACTTCCGATTTCCTCTTCGCCTTCAATCATAAATTTCACGTTGCAAGGCAATTGGTTGGTCTTGACCATAAACTCAAAAGCCTTGGCTTGCATAAAACTCTGACCCTTGTCGTCATCGGCGCCACGAGCCCAAATCTTGCCATCCTTTACGACAGGCTCGAATGGCTGGGTTTTCCAGAGTTCGAGCGGAGCAACGGGCATCACGTCGTAGTGGCCATAAACCAAGACGGTAGGTTTCTTCGGGTCGATTATTTTCTCGCCATAGACCACGGGGTTGCCTGCGCTGGGCATCACCTCTGCCTTGTCGGCTCCAGCGGCGAGGATGAGTTCTTTCCATTTGTTGGCGCAGCGCACCATATCCTCCTTGTGTTCGCTTTCGGCGGAGATGGAAGGAATACGAATCAGTTCGAAAAGTTCATTCAAAAAGCGGTCTTTGTTCGCTTCAATGTATTGCTTGATATCTTTCATATTATTAAGATTTGAAGATTTGAAGATTTGAAGATTAGGAGATTACCCCCCCTATTCACAGGTCACTAGTCACTATTCACTATTCACTGATCACAAATCACAATAATGCTGGAAATACGCCACGGCGGTTTCTATGCCTTTGAAGAATCGGTCTATGCGATAGTTCTCGTTGGGTGCGTGAATGTTGTCGGCTCCAAGTCCGAAACCCATCAAGATACTCTTGAGTCCAAGCTCACGTTCAAAGACACTCACGATGCTGATGCTGCAACCACTTTTGGCGGGGATTGGACGCATACCGCAAGTTTCCTTGAAAGCCTCTTCGGCGGCACGATATTCTGGCAAGTCGATGGGGCAGACATAAGGTTTTCCCACCTCATAAAAATGGAAATCCAATTTTACACTCTCGGGAGCGATTTGCCTAAAATAGTCCTCCACCAACTTGGCGATGCGTTGCGGGTTTTGGTTTGCCACCAGTCGGAACGAGAGTTTCGCCCAAGCTTCGGAAGGAATGATGGTCTTGAAACCTTCACCTGAATATCCACCCTGAATGCCGCAGACATCAAAGGTTGGACGGATGCCGATGCGCTCCAACGTTGTATAGTCCTTTTCGCCATGCAGCACCTCCACGCCCACACTTTTCTTATAGGCATCATCGCTGTAGGGTGCCTGATTGATGAGTGCACGTTCCTCGGGACTCACCACGAGGACGTCGTCGTAGAAGCCTGGAATGGTAATATGACCGTCCTTGTCGAGCACCGTTCCAATCATCCACGAAAGCACATTGACGGGATTGGACACCGTTCCGCCAAAGTCGCCACTGTGCAAGTCGTGGTCAGGACCCGTCAGACGCATCTCAAACTTGCAAAGACCACGCAAGCCCGTGCAGATACTCGGCACCTTGTCGGAGACCATGTCCGTGTCGCTCACCAATATCACGTCTGCCTTGAGCAGTTTTTTGTTTTCTTCCTTCACAATCCACTCTGCCAACGAGGGAGATCCAATTTCCTCTTCGCCTTCAAAAATGAACTTCACATTGCAAGGCAACGAGTTGGTAGCTACCATAGTCTCGAAAGCCTTCGCCTGCATGAAGCTCTGTCCCTTGTCGTCGTCCGCACCACGCGCCCAAATCTTGCCATCTTTAACAACAGGTTCGAACGGGTCGGTATTCCAAAGTTCCAAGGGAGCTACGGGCATCACGTCATAGTGACCGTAAACGAGAATGGTTTTCTTGGCGGGATCGATTATTTTCTCGCCATAGACCAACGGATTTCCCGAAGTTGGAAGCAGCTCGGCCTTGTCGGCACCGGCCTGAAGCAACAACTTGCGCCACTGCTCGGCGCAACGTATCATGTCGGGCTTGTGCTCCGACTCGGAAGAAATGGAAGGGATTCGGATGAGTTCGAAAAGTTCGTCAAGAAAACGGTCTTTATTGGCCTCGATGTATTGTTGGGTGGCTTTCATAAAGTTTTAAGTTTCAGGTTTTAAGTTTTAAGCCGATAGATTTAGATAGATACAATAATTCGTAAAAGTGTATTTCCACTCTACATTCTACAATCTTCAAATCTATTGATTTGCAAATATACGAATTTTTAATGATTTACAGAAAAGAGAATTTATTGACAATTAGTGGATACAGATTATCCTGAAAATCGCAAGAAGCAGTCGTCATTTTGCAAATCACTAATTTTAGTGATTGCACGACCTATATATATATTGTACCTTTGCAAAAGATATGGAGACGGCAAAAAACACTCGAATCGTTGTAACAGGATCGGCAAACAGCGGAAAATCTGCATTTTGCGATTGCATACGCCCATTATTTCCCGACAATGGGTTTGAGTGGATTGAGGTTTCCGACCCTGAAGACATCCTGCCGTTGCACCCCGACGCCATCGTTCAAGTCGTAGATTGCCGTGACCTTGACGAATCCATGGTCATCACGCCGCAGCTCATCGATATGCACCAAAATCTGGCGTTGGCACTGAACTATTACGACAAACTCACCGCAACAGACCACAATTTGGACACCAAACAGTTGAGTCGTCTGCTAGGAACTCCCGTCCATGTCATCAACGCCCTTACCGGAAGCGGCATTTCGGAGTTAGCGAATACCATCGAGAAATCGCTCCACGACCACAAGCAACAAAGTCGACACATACATGTTGAATACGGACGCGACACCGAAGAAGCCATTCTTGAACTTCGCCACGCACTGATAGATTCACGACACAAACACCCGCAGTCGGAAGAGATTCTAAAGGGTGTCAGTATGCGTCATTTAGCCATTCGACTTCTTGAAAACCCGCATCGCGCCATGCGATTGATGCAGGATTTGCCAGACCTTGAAGAGATTGAAAAGAAGGCATCGCTATTGCGCAACAAACTGGAGCGCGAACTCGGCGAAAGCGTGGCCTCCATCATTCACGAAAACCGACACGGATTCATTCACGGAGCACTCGAAAAAACACTTCACCACAGCGACGACAATAGCGACCACACGACTCTTGAGAAAATCGACTCCGTGCTCACTAACCGCTGGCTCGGATTTCCCATTCTCATCGGCATACTCTACCTTGTATTCCAATGCACATTCTCCTTGGGAAGCCATCCGCAACAGTGGATTGCGAACGGCATAGATTTACTATGCGCATGGCTTTCTTCCAGTCTCCCTGAAGGATGGTTTTCCTCTATGCTCATCGACGGCGTGGTGCAAGGCGTGGGAGCCGTGATCTCCTTCCTGCCCAACATCATCATCCTCTTCTTCTTCATATCGCTGATGGAAGACAGCGGCTATATGGCACGTGCCGCCTACTTGATGGACGGCATCATGCATAGAGTGGGACTTCACGGGCGCTCGTTCATTCCCATGCTCATCGGATTCGGCTGCAACGTGCCAGCCATCATGGCGGCTCGCAGCATCAACGATCCCAAAGACCGTACGCTTACAATGCTCATGATCCCATTTATGAGCTGCTCGGCGCGCCTGCCTGTCTATATGTTGCTCGTATCGGCATTTTTCGCTCGCTATCAAGCGCTTGTAATGATTTCGATTTACCTTGTAGGCATCTTGCTCTCCATCCTGTTCGCACTCATCATGAAGCGCACTCGCTATTTCCGCAAAGGCGACGAAGACTACGTGAGCGAGCTGCCAAAATTCCGCCGTCCTACCCTGCGCAACACGGGGCTGCACATCTGGGAACGTGTAGCGGATTACCTCAAGAAAATCTCCACGGTGATACTCTACGCCTCCATCATTATCTGGGCACTCTATTATTTCCCGCGCAACGAAAAACTCACCGAACCCTACCAAAGACAGATAGACCAGCTATATCAAGTTGAAGTTGACGGTTATATTACCTCAAACGACGTTCAAATGGCAGGCAGGATGATAGATTCGCTGAGTATGGAAATGGACGCAGTACAGAAAGAGCACTCCGTCCTCGCATCCATAGGTCGTTGGATGGAACCCGTAATGAAGCCGCTCGGATTTGACTGGAAGATGAACGTCTGCGTCCTCACAGGTCTTCCCGCCAAAGAAGCCATTGTAAGTACCATGGGCATACTTTACCGACCCACGCACCCCGACGCAACGCTCAACGAGACCCTACGGCAAAGCCAAGTCTTCACGCCTCTTTCGGCATACGCCTTTATGGTGTTCGTATTGCTCTACTTTCCTTGCGTTGCCACCGTAGCCACCATCCGCCGCGAAATCGGCCGTGGCTGGGCAGCCTTCACCGTAATCCACTCCCTCATCCTCGCCTGGCTAATGGCATTCGCCATATTCCAGATAGGGACGATGGTGATGTAGATCAAGAACGAAAACGATGACGAAAACGAAAACTAAGGTTGAGGCAATTCTTAATTAAAGGCGACTATCGACTAAGACTTTGCGGAAATATAAAAGGACGGCACTGCCATTTGACAGATACCGTCCTTTTGAATTTGCTACTTGTTGTAGATTTCATCCAGTTCTTGCTGCGAGAACATCTTGTAGCGGGCTTGCCAGTATTGTGACTTTTCCTGTTCAAATCGCTGCCTGTCAATCTCGCTCTCGCGATTAGGATGAAGAATGGCATTGTTGCCGTCTCCCATGTGCTCCGCCCAAGTCAGCTCAGCAAAGGGCGAATCCTGATGCTGTCCGATATGATGCAACTCGTAAGGGTCGCCGTTCTTATCTCTCGGAGGATACCCCTCCCCGATTAAATCAGCGTTATTATATTCCGCCCACTTATCATAGTCCGCCAATTTGTCCTTGAGCCAAGGATTATTCCTAATGGGGAAATCCTTCCAGTCAATATTCCCCCGAATCAAAGCCTTTTTACCGCCGACAGAAGCCTCCTTCAACCCCGCCTTCATATAGATCTCCGCTTCCTCCATCGACCCCATGGTTTCAATGATAACTGAGGACCAACCCGTGCGAAGTTGTAGTAAATAATCTTTATAATTGTTAACTTTCAAAGATTTTATAATCATAAGATTTCATATCATGTTTGTATGCGACACATATAAATTGGCGATTACTCACTTTAGGCTGGTATTTAGCTAATTGTTGTCTTACATAGTAATCAAATTGTTTTAATAATTCTTCAGTTGATGTTGCAGATGCTTTGGATTTAGGTTGTTTGAATATCATCAAATTTATTTTTGCTGTACCGATAACAAGCTTTTGAAAATCATAACGTACTGCAGGATAAAAATTATTCCTATCGGTTTCTTTATTACGATGATATTGCCATTCTGATTCCACAGCTAATCCAAGTTCTGAAATAGTATAATCCCAACATTCTTTATACCAAATTAAATCATATAACCATTCTGTGTTTTTAAAGTACACTTTCTGTTCTGTTGCAATATGAGAAAGTTCTTCTGCCCTTTTAGAATCTAAACGGTTTGTATAACAGCTGTATTTTAGTTTCATTCCAAGTGTGCATAGTCCTGATTTTACTTTTTTTGTATTTTCATCCCTTTTGCTTTTTTTTAATACTAGTAAAGATAGGCATTTTAAAATTTCAGATATAACACTATTATCTGAAGGTATTTCTGAACTATTATACCATCCTTTCGGTAGTGTTTGCATATTCAATTAAATAATGAAATCTTCTACATTTGATAAGATATTGTATTATTAAATGTGTCGACAAATGTTGATACAATAGGCTTATTTAATTACACTAAGTCCAGGCCAGTCACTTTCCGAAAAGGAAGATACTTGTTCAATTTTATTTTGTATTCTTTGAGGTATTTGATAAAATAGATCAAGACTTGCTTGCCTTTCAACCTCGTCAATGGATACAATTTGAACTGCACATTCTTGGGTAAAAATGAAACCAATTCCATGATACTGACCGTTTTTATCCACACCAACTATCGCCTTAAAAAAACGTTTTGGTACAAGAATTGATTTACCATCTTCAATTGTGATAGTTCCTCGAATTTCATTTGGAATGGGACCTGCAACAATATAAAGCATTTTGTATTTGTCTGCCCATGGACCATCGCATTTATCTTCCACTATACGCCACACACTTCCGAGTCCTTTACGACCTCTGGCTCTATTTAATTCAGGAGTTTGAGGACAAACATTGCTCATGTAAAAACTCTCATCTAATGCTTTGCCGCTCCACAAACAGTCATTAGCAGGACACATGTGACCTCGGTCGTAACCTGAATTTGTATATGAATTATGTGTTGGACTTGCAGAACCAAGATTGGGATCAGGAAGGAATTTATTTCCAGAACGTGCCACTTGAATGTTCGATCTTTTTTGTGAAGAAAAAGTCCACGCAACCCATCTTGGTGTGTTTGTAGTGGTATTATAAAGGACAGTGTATGCTGAGTATTTGAATACGTGGTCTTTTGCTGAAGTTTGGGGTAATTCGTAATATTGGCAATATCCAGTTTTGGATATCACTAAAACAATTAATATTACTTGTAATATATATTTCTTCAACATTTTCTGCTACTTTTTAGAATCAGACTTTGTAGTAACTTTCTTTGAAACTGTTTTGGCTGTTTTCTCTGCTGTGCTTTTAACACCATTTTTCCCTTTTTCAACAGTATTTTTTGTTCCATTTACAGTTCTATTTACAAGAGTATTCTCTTTTTCTTGAGCAACTTGCTTTTTTGTTAAAGGTTTTACTGTTTTGACGGGGACTTTGTATCGAATCACGTTCCCTACTTGGAATGTGATGAGTTCGGCTTTCCCATCAGTAATATGATACGTCAAATATATTGGATCTGCATTTTTACCGAGCAATTGGACTTTAATATAGTCTCCTACGTATGTTGCTTTATATAATCCTCCCAATAATCCCAAGTTAAGTTTCTTCTCAAAAACTGAATTGTATGCTTTATACATTCTGGAACGATATTTGCTACCATCAAATTTTTTCACAGTTTGGGAATACGTATAACGAGCATAAGTGTCAGGATTCAATTTCAAGTTTTTCAAATTGATGGCTTTTAGCACATGTGGAGTTTCAAAGTAATTGTCAAGATATAGGCAATTTTCTTTCTCTTCTTTAACGCGACTTTCGTCATTGCTACACACTAAAATTCTATGGGTAGGAGCTTCTTTTTGATGGTCTCGACAAAACCCTGTTACCTTTTTTACCCATTTTCTCCCATCCGAATCGTTATTGTGCAAGTCCAATCTGCCAGCCACGCCCTTTAACGCGTCAAAATCACTGGGGGTTTTTAGCAATTGGTCAAAATCATCTTTTGTTAATGAACGTTTTACATAATATTGTTTGGATAGCTCGTCATAATCGAAGAAAGCAATTATTAGTTCTGGGCTTAAGTTCCAATAAGAAATGCAACTTTTGAGTCAAACTAACAAGATGCTAAAGGTAAAAAAACAGCCCCCAAAAGAGTCAAAAGACACGATCAAGGGC
>JAGHVO010000026.1 GCA_018064245.1 Candidatus Colimorpha pelethequi | reverse complement strand
GCGTATCTTTGCTCCCTGGTTAATTGTTTCATTTTTGTAACTTTTGGTCGAGATGCAAAGATAAACTTTTTTCCGCATTCAGCCCTTGATCGTGTCTTTTGACTCTTTTGGGGGCTGTTTTTTTACCTTTAGCATCTTGTTAGTTTGACTCAAAAGTTGCATTTCTTATTGGAACTTAAGAAGTTTTGGTGAGTAGTGACTAGTGACTGGTGACTAGTGATTAGGTTGCTTGACTTTTAGCCCTTTATTCTTAAATTTTATCAGCTCTGTATTTTTGCGAAAAGGTCGTGCTCTACGGCGTCGGTAATGGTGGCGGTGTAAAACTGTCCTATTCTCAAATTTCCGTCGGCGACGGGAATGAGCACCTCGTCGTCGATTTCGGGTGAGTCGTATTCGGTACGTCCTACGAAATAGTCGCCTTCGCGTCGGTCGATGAGTACCTTGAATTGCTTGCCTATCTTGGCTTGGTTGATTTCCATTGAGATGGATTCTTGCAATGCCATCAGCTCATCAATGCGGGCTTGTTTCACCTCGTCGGGAACGGGGTCGCCAAGAGGCTCTGCGGGAGTGTGTTCTTCGGGCGAATAAGCAAAGACGCCCATTCGGTCGAAGCGGGCTTGGGCTACGAATTCCTTCAGTTCCTGAAATTCCTTTTCGGTCTCACCGGGATAGCCCACGATGAGGGTTGTCCGTATGCATGCGTCGGGCAGCTTTTTGCGGAACTGTTGCAACAGCTGCAGCGTGCCTTCCTTGTCGATGCCGCGTTGCATGGAGTTGAGGATGCTGGTGCTGATATGTTGGAGAGGTATGTCGATGTAGTTGCAGATGTTGTCATGTCGGCGCATTATGTCGATGGCATCTTGTGGAAAGGATGTGGGAAAGGTGTAGTGCAGTCTTATCCATTCGGCGCCGCTTTCGTTGGCAAGGCGTTCGAGCAATTCGCCCAAGGCGCGGCGTTTGTAGAGGTCGAGACCGTAGTAGGTGGTGTCTTGTGCAATGACAATCAGTTCTTTGACGCCGTTTTGGACCAGCGTCTTGGCTTCGGCAACAAGCTCTTCGATGGGCCGGGAGATGTGTCTGCCACGGATTAGGGGTATGGCGCAATAGGAGCAGTGTCGGTCGCAACCTTCCGAAATCTTGAGGTAGGCGTAGTGTTTGGGCGTGCTGACTTTGCGACAAAGTGAACTGTCGGCGTTGCGCTGGGTGCGGTGAACTGAGTTCTTGACTCTTCTCTTGATGGCTGTCACCATCTTGTCCCATTCGTGCACGCCGTACCAGAGATCCACTTCGGGCATCTCGCGTTTCAACTCTTTCTTGTAGCGTTCCACAAGGCAGCCGCACACCACCAAAAGGCGCTCTTTGCGGCCTCGGTTCTTGACTTCGCACTGCTCGAGAATTACGTTGATGGACTCTTCTTTGGCGTCACCGATAAAGCCGCAAGTGTTGATGATGACGATGTCGCAGTCGTTTTGCTTGCGGTCGAAATAGATGGTTTGTCCGCACGATTCCAGTTTGCCGGCTACAAATTCCGAATCTACCGTGTTCTTGGAACAGCCTAAAGTGATGATGTTGATCATGGAAGAGGGGTGATGATTTGGAAGTTATTTGCTAATCTTTTTTGCTGAAGAGGCTGTCTACGAAATCTTTAGGATTGAAGATCTGCAGGTCGGTCATCTTCTCTCCGAGGCCGATGTAGCGCACTGGAATCTTGAATTGGTCGCTGATGCCGATGATGACGCCGCCCTTGGCGGTGCCGTCGAGTTTGGTGAGTGCCAAAGCGTTGACTTCCGTCGCGGAGGTGAATTGTTTGGTCTGTTCTATGGCGTTCTGACCTGTGGAGGCATCCAAAACGAGCAGGATTTCGTGCGGAGCGTCCATTTGGAGTTTCTGCATTACTTTCTTGATTTTGCTAAGCTCGTTCATCAAGCCTACTTTGTTGTGGAGTCGTCCGGCTGTGTCAATGATGACCACGTCCATGTCCTTGGAAATGGCGGATTGGAGTGTGTCGTATGCCACCGATGCGGGGTCGGCGTTCATTCCTTGCTGCACGATAGGTACATCCACCTTGGTTGCCCACAGCATGAGTTGCTCTACGGCTGCGGCCCTGAAGGTGTCGGCTGCGCCGAGCATGACTTTCTTGCCCGCTTTCTTGTATTGGTAAGCCAGCTTGGCGATGGTGGTGGTCTTGCCAACTCCATTTACGCCAACAACAAGAATGACGTATGGTTTCTTGGGCAGTGGCGATTCGAAATCCTTGGGGAAATCGTTCTGTTCCTGAACCAACAACTGGGCAATCTCGTCCTTCAAAATGTCGTTGAGCTCCGAGGTGCCGATATATTTGTCGCGCTGAATCCTTTTCTGTAGGTTCTCTATGATTTTCAATGTGGTCTCCACTCCCACGTCGGAGGTGATGAGACTCTCTTCAAGGTTGTCCAACACCTCGTCGTCTATGGTGCTGCGTCCGAGAATGGCTTTCGAGATCTTGTCAAAGAAACTCTCCTTGGTTTTGTTGAGACCTTGATCCAACGTATCTTTTTGCTCTTTTCTTGAAAATAGACCCATGATTGTTAAGAGTTTAGTGTTAGTGCGGTTTTGAATTGCTGATTCCTGAATGATGAATGGTCGCCTCAAATCAGCAAGTCGGCGTTCATCGATGCCACGGTTACAGTCCGAGTTGGCGGTTCATTTCGGGTTGGATCTCCTTGGCGAAGATGCGTAGGTAGGTGTCAAAGGTGTATTTCTTGTAGTCGCCAGAGGCGAAGTACCACAAAATGGGAATGAGCTCGTCGGAGGTCTGGTATCCTTGGATGATGTTCTGCAACGATTTGTCGCTGGTGAAGATGCCGAACGAAGGAAATCCCATCTCTTGTCCCAAAATGGTGCGGGCGAAGGTATGGGTGGAAGGACGTCCGCCGGCGGTTGTGGCGGCGTTGTTGTACTTGATTCCGTTCCACTTGAATTCGGAGTTGCCTTCGGCGTTGAATTTTACGGGAATGTAGTACTTGTTGAGAATCTTGATGACGGTGGGGTCCGTAAAGGTTTCCTTGTCCATCTTTTTGCACCATCCGCACCATGAAGTGTAGAAATCAATGAAATAGGCTTTCTTCTCTGTGTTGGGCGCTTGCGATGCTTGTTCAATGGATTCCCATTTCACCTGCGCTTGGATGTTGAAGGTGAAAAGGCATGCTGCAATAATGAGTAGTAATTTCTTCATATAATAATTTTTTTTGTTAGCTATATATTATTGATTCTATTTATAAAATAAAGTTTTGACGGTTGAAAATTTAGGTCAGACAATCTTCTGTTCCTTTCTACCATTCGTAC
Organism: Candidatus Colimorpha pelethequi; assembly: GCA_018064245.1. GTDB lineage: Bacteria > Bacteroidota > Bacteroidia > Bacteroidales > P3 > Colimorpha > Colimorpha pelethequi. Next base: position 66,053 of record JAGHVO010000026.1, on the reverse strand, counting down.
TGCCAATCTGATTCGAGGTCTTGTTTTTTTGCGTCATATACCTCTTCGCGTTCTTCTCGGTCGTACATGCGGAATAGTTGTCCCAGCCAGTCTTCTTTTTTCGATTTTACTTGTGTGCTTTTATGTTTGTCGTCTTCGATGATTTGTTCTATCTGTTTGATGTAGTTTTCCACATAGTTCTTGGGTGCGTTTTCGTCACGGAAGAGATGCGCTCCGGTATAGTAGTGGCGTATGATGCTGTCGTAGGAAATGCCCAGCGACACCATGCGGATGGTGCCTTCCTGACTCAGTCCCACGCCGTGTCCGTAGCCGTGTCCGTTGATGGTCACGTTGTTGGTCGTGGAGTCGTATGTGGTGGAGAAAAAGGTTGATTTAAGCTTGAAATCCATGCGGATTCGTGTCAAAGGAATGTTGAGCAGTTTGGCCTGTCGGGTATCCTGCTTGAAGTTGAGCAGACTGTCGCGGATGCTGTCTTGTGTGATGTCGAGTTTGTGTGTTTTGGCAAAGTAGTTCAGCCATTCGTTCTTGGTCACCACTTTCACCCAGTTGCTTTGTCGCATTGAAAAGGAGAAAGTGTCGGGCACCGAACGTAGATAGGGCAGAGCACTGCGCCATACGTCTTCCGAGTTGGCGGTCTGTCCGCCGGAGTTGGAGTGAAAAGGTGTCTCGATAAGGTTTCCTGCGGAATCCACGATGGTTTCGCCTGAACTCTGCATGGTGCCCAACATGATGTCGGGACGCACGCAGCGGTTCAGGTAGGCCTGACAGTGCACATGGTCGCAGAAATTGTATCCGTCTTTGCTGTGTTTGTTGATGTTGCGCAGTGCCCAAGTGCGAGAGATGATGGCCTGCACGCGGAAGATGTCCGTCTGGCTGCCGTAGATTTCCGATTGTACTACACCTGCCAAGTAGGTCTCAAATTCAACGTCGTTGATGAGTTGTAGTTTCTTCGTCTTGTCGAGTGTCACCACCAGGTCGCCTTCGTAGGTTCTTTGCTTCTGTCCGCGAGGATTTATGCACATGATGCATGCGGTGTCGGTAGCTTCCAGACGCACCTGCGTGTAGTTGCCGTAGTGGTAGCCGTTGATGGATACCGAGATGCTGTCTTTGGCCTTGAGCAGTTCCACCGACATTCCTTCGCCCAGCATGCTTTCCAGCAGGTTGGTGTCGTTTGCGTAGAGGTTGTATTCGCCCAAATCGAATGATACATATACGCATTCGAGCGTGACATTGGAGAATATGCGCACCTTTACTCTGTTGGCAAAAGCCGCAGAGCAACACATCAGAATCAGTAGGCAGGTTAGTAATAGACGGCGCATTTTTTTATTTTGAATATGGGTTGATTTGTTTGATGATGTCGGTGGCGACCCTTTCGGAGGCGCCTTCGTTGCCCAAGAGGTTTCGCAGTTCTTTGTATCCAAAGAGCATCCGTTCTCTAGCTACGCCTTCTTGTGCCACTTTCATGAATTCGTTGTCCAAGGTCTGGGTGTTGAAGTCGTTTTGGATGAGCTCGGTAACGATGGGTTTGTCGGCGATAAGGTTCACCAGAGAGATGTATTTTACACGCTTCCCCACAAAATATCTGGCTATGGCTATCGAGAGGGCATTGGCTTTGTAACATACCACCTGCGGTACGTTGAAAAGTGCAGTCTCCAACGTGGCGGTTCCCGAACATACCAGAGCCGCGTGGGCGGATGTGAGCAGTTCGTAGGTCTTGTCGTACCAGATGTCGATGTTCTCCAATGGCTTTTTGATGACGTTCTTGTAGAACTCGGCACCCAACAGACTCATGCCTGCTATCACAAACTGGAATTCGGGATGCAGGTTCACCACTTTCAGCATTTCGGGAAGCATCTTCGCCACCTCTTGCTTGCGACTGCCTGGCAGCAACGCCACGATGGGTTTGCCGTCGGTCTGGCTTTGTGTTTTTTTGAATTGTCCCACTTCGTCCAGCAAGGGATGTCCCACAAACAGGGCTTGCGGAAAGTCGTTGTCTTTGTAGAACTGCTGCTCGAAGGGGAGGATGTAATAGAGCCGGTCTTGGTCGCGGCGCATGTTCTTGATGCGTCCTTTCTTCCATGCCCACAGCTGTGGCGAGATGTAGTGGAAGTTGCGGAAGCCCTTGGCCTTGGCGAATTTTTCTATCTTGAGGTTGAAACCGGGGTAGTCGATATAGATGATGGCGTCGGGGTTGAAGGCGACGATGTCCTTTTTGCAGAAGCTGATGTTGCCCAATACGGTCTTGAGATGCAGCATCACCTCGATAAAACCCATGTAGGCGAGGTCTTTGATGTGTTTTACCATCGTGCCGCCCACGGCTTGCATGGCATCACCGCCCCAGAAACGGATTTCCGCATCGGAATCGTGTGCCATAATGGCTCGCATCAGATTGGCTCCGTGCAGGTCTCCAGAGGCTTCGCCGGCGATGATGTAGTATTTCATTTTAGTTAAGAGTTAGGAGTTAAGAGATTGATGTATGTGTTAATGAGTTTATTTTCCTTGATGTTGTGGATCGACGGGCTTTAGGATTGGTTGTCTTGCTCGGTCGTCGCCGTTCAGTGAAGCGGGTGTACCACCCAAGACGACCTGGATTTCTGCTGCAACTGCACCCCTAAGCTGGTTATTTCCTTGTGATCTTTTTGCTCTATTCTCTACTACGATAGTTCCTTCATCAAAATTGTTTGCATGCATCTTTGCAACTTGAGGAGAATCCTTATGGTTCGAATCCTTTTTTAGTGCAATGGAAAGTGTTTCCAGTCTTGTTGTGTCCAACGGAATATTCAATTCTCGAGAATAATAACCATTGCAACGAACCTCCACTGTCAGGTCTTCATTGGGCAATTGACGCATAATAAACGTTCCATCGAAATCGGTCTCAATGCTTTCTGGCGCAGTTCCTCTTTTGAGGATGATTTTTGCAAAAGGAATGGGTTTGAGTGTGCTGTCATCTATCACTTTACATTTGATGAAATTGTAGTTCCCCGTAGTGATGGTGTCAGGCATTGGTTTGTTATTTGTGCCATTTCCCACTTTGTCGGTTTGCGCCGCAGCAGGAGATGCAAGGGTCAACATCAGTCCGGCAACGGTGGCGACTTTGCCCAGCGACAGTCGTTTGGCGAGTTGGTTCTCAAGGTAGCGCATTTCGGCCTCACATCTGGGACAGGTACCTGAACATTCTCCTTCGAAAGTACATTCGGGTATTTCCAACGCAATGCCGTTCTCCTCCGCAATGGTGCGGCGGATTTGCTTCAGCTCTGCGCAGATGTGTTTCCCTTGGGCCATGGATTGGTTGTTTAGTTTATGTATTTCAGGACTAATGCAATGTAAATGAGGAATGTAAGAAAGAATGTCACGATGAGGGCTTTGCAAGTCTTTTCGTAGCTGTTCTTCTTGGCATAGTAGCGTAGGATGAGTAGTATGGGGATGAATATGCCGCCAAACCAGCGCAAGTGAGGCATTACGGGTTCCTGTGCAATGACAAGTCCCAACCAGATGAGCAGTCCTGTCAGCACTTCGGCGCCCAGTCCGGCAATCACGCCTGTCTTGTAGTCATTTTGTTTGAAGTAGTCCAACATATTATCTTTCACTTGTATTGAAGAGTTCTTTGATGGTAGGAATCGCCTCGAAGCAGGTGTAGTCGGGGTGTACGGGTACCACTGATACGTAACCTTGACAGAGTGCGCCTTCGTCGGTGTTGGGGTCTTTGTCGTTGCAGACAAATTCTCCCGTGAGCCACCAATAGGGTCTTCCTGCGGGGTCGTGGCGCTCCTCGAAACTGTCGGTCCAGGCTGCTTTGGCTTCACGGCATACTCGGATGCCTTTGAGTTCCTCGGCGGGAAGGTCGGGAATGTTCACGTTGAGCGACACATCGTCGGGCAGTCCGTGTTGCAACACTTTGGCGATAATCTCCTTGATGTAAGGTATTCCTGGTGTGAAGTCGGCATCGGTGCTGTGGTTGAGCAACGAGAAACCGATGGCGTCGAAGCCGTTGGCGGTGGCTTCGATTACGGCACCCATCGTGCCGCTGTAGAGGATGTTGATGGAGGAGTTGCTTCCGTGGTTGATACCCGACAGAATCAAGTTCGGTTTGCGCGGACAGAAATGTTGTGACCCCAGTTTCACGCAGTCGGTTGGCGTGCCGTCGCAGGCGTAGATGTGTAGTCCTTCCTGTTCCAGGATTTTGCGGACGCGTAGCGGCCGACTCATGGTGAGTGACTGGCTCAGTCCCGAGGAATTGGTTTCGGGAGCAACCACTACCACGTCGCCAAATTCGCGGGCGATAGTTGTCAGCACTTTGATGCCTTTGGCATGTACGCTGTCATCGTTGGTGATGAGAATCAAGGGCTGAGTTTCAGAATTGGAAGTCACGTTTTATAAATTGAGAATTAGTCAAGGTCAAGGTTAAGGTCAAGGTCAAGGTTAAGAGGTCAAATCAACATTAATACAGCGACACATCTTCGCCCAAGAAGAAACTTGCGGGCTGGAGGATATTGTCGAACACATAATATTGTATAAGAACGGTGTCTTTGTCGTCCAAGATGGCGTAGAGTCTGTTGAGGTCGAACACACTGTACATTGCCGTGTCGGGCATGCTCTTCAGGTCGTTGGGATTGCTGTATTTCAGATAGGTCTTCAACTGACGCTTGTTGCCGTTGATGTCGGTGATGGTGAGAATGGTGCGCGGTGCTTTGCTGAAGGTGGTGTCGAGCTCTACCTGTGGCACTGCCTTGGCGAATTCGTCAAAGTTGAGTTGCGTGAAAGAGGAGAGCAATTGCGCCATGCGCATGGTGTCGAACTGCGGCACGACTTGGTGCGTGGCGGTAAGTTCCATCTCGAAGGTGTCGCCTTTGCGCCGCACGATGAATGACTGCTCGGGACTGTCGGTAATCTGCATCTCTATGGACTGAATGTGGCGCACGTCCCAATCTACGATGCTGTGGCTTCTCCATGCCAAGGGATCTGTGGGAAAGCGTGGCGTGAGGTTGCCGCGGAATCCAGGAATATGGATGATGAAGGGATATTTGTCGCCTTCGCGGAAGAAGTAGGAGGCCATCTGGTCTTGGGTTTCACGTCCCACAAAGTATGTGGCGGTCAGTTTCTCGTGGGGGAAGAGTTTGAGTTTGCCTTTGAACCAATTGATGAAATAGCGTGTCTGATAGACCTCCACTTTGGTTCCGTTGGCGGCGATGTCTTTGATGATGTTGGCCACGGCGGCTTTGTTCACCTGACTGCGGATGCGCATCTTGTTCATCGTTTCCAGCAGCATGTCCACCAAAGGTTGACTGGCGGGATAGGTCTCGTCCACCATCCAGGTGCTGTCTTCGTTGCGGGTCAGCAGAATGCTGTTGTTTTCCTTGTCGGCCAAGAAAATCTTCGTGATGGTCTCGGGGTCGGCAATGTGGTAGTCTTGGTCAAAGGTGGCGTCCTTGCCGCCGATGTTGGCGATAATCAGTGTCGCGATGCCAATTACAGCTACGATACCTATGATGATGAGATTGCGTTTCTTCATATTGGACTTTTTATTTTATATTCTTGTAATTTTCAAATTCCCAACGGTGAATTGTGAATAGAATCTTTCAAATCAACAAATCAACAGATCAACAAATCAACAGTTCTCAGTTCACCGATCACCGTATTATTTCTTCCATTTTCTTTTTCTCAGGAAGAGGATCACTGCTCCGGCGGCCAGGATTATTGCCGAAGGCAGGAGCACGTTCAGCAGCTGATATTTGGTGCGGTTGGACTGTATCTTCATGGCGTCCATCTTGCGCAGTTTGATCTCTCTGCTGCGACTGGACATGAAGCCTTCGTCGCCGGTGAGATAGTTCGCTGCATTGAGGATGAACTCTTTGTTGGCGTAGAGTGTGTTGGTGTAGTTGTCGTAGCCCATGGGATATCCCGATCCGTCGTTGTAGTTGTAGCGGTTCTTGATCATGTCACCATCCGAGATTACGATCATCTTGGTGGGTTTGCTGCTTTCTTTGAATCCCATGGCGGCTTGCTCGGTGAATTCGGGCGAGAGGCGGTTGCGGAACATCGACTTGAAACTGCCTTCCAGCAATACGGCAATGGGAAGGTTCTGTTTGTTGTAAAGACGCTGGTCGGGCTCTATTTTTCCGTCGTTAAGGTCAATTATGGCAGGAGCGTTCTTCACGCGCGAATATTCCGACGTGGTGAGCAATACGGTCTTTTCCACATCGTCGTCGTTGTCTATGAGGTCGATGCTGCTTACAAAGTCGGTCTTGATCAAGTCGAGGTTGCGAACGATAGGATGCTGCGCTGTGGGTACGATTTCGGGGAAATAGTACCATGGACAGAATTTCAGCTGTGGCTTGTCGCCCACCATTCCTACTGCCATGGGTATGGGTCGGCAACGCACGTCCATGATGATGTCGGGGTTGATGCGCACGCCGTAGTTGAACAGCATTTCGTCGAGACGCAGGTTGTAGCGTGTGGCGGCCATCTGGGGCTGGCGGGCAAGGCTGTCCAAGTCGGCGTCAAGCGGGTCGATAAGCCAGAGTATCTTGCCGCCATACATCACATATTGGTCGAGGATGTAGAGGTCTTTGTCGTTGAAGGCTTGCGTGGGTTTGGATACTATCAGGAGGTCGTATTTGTTGTAGAACCCGAACGAGGAGTCGGATTTCTGCTGGCGACCTGTGAGAACGTTGATGTTGGAGTCGAGGCTTACGTAGGAGAGGGCGTAGTATTCCTGCAATGCCGACTGGATGTCGTAGAGGTTGCCGCCACCGAGTTCTCCGTGTCCTGCCAGGAATCCGATTCTGGGCTGGTCCACGCGCGCCAAGGAGCGGATGGCGTTCGACAGCACATATTCAAGGTTTTGGATGGAGTTGTTCAGTAGTTCGTCTTGCGAGACGTATTTTTGTTGCTGCAGCAGCTGTATGGCGGTTTCGCGGCCTTTGTAGGTTACCGTGGCAGCGGGCACGATGTCGATGGTCTGCGTCATTCCGCTGCCGTTGCCGGTCTGTATCTGGGTGGGCTGAATGCCTTTTTGTATCAGCTTCTGATAAAAACCTCTGCGCTCTTCGGGATTGGTGAAACTGTTGGGGTTCACAAATTCGTATTGGATGTTCTTGTTGTAGGCCCTCATCTGGTTGAGCATCTGCTTGGTCTCGTTCTGCAACCGTTTGAAGTCTGCGGGGAAAGGTGCCGACGCGGTGTCTTTGAGATAGACTCGGAACAGCACGGGTTCGTCGATGCTTTTCACCAACTGTTTGGTGGCCTGTGTCAGCGAGTAGCGTTTTTCGGCGGTGAGGTCGATGCGGGCGAAGAGGTAGTTGCTTATGATGTTGGCGAAGATGATGAGTAGGATACCTGCACCCAACTCAATCCAGCTTGCCTGTCTTAGGTTCCGTTTTTTGTTGTCTTTGTCCTTTTTCATGGTAGAAAATTAGGAGATTGGGAGATTATCGAATTGAGAATTAGTTAAGGTTAAGGTTAAGGTCAAGGTTAAGGTCGCTTATTTCCATTTCCTGGTTTGAAGCACCATACGGGTCAACAGGAGGAAAAGTGCGATGACGCTCAGGAAATAGACCACGTCGCGGGTGTCTATTACGCCACGACTGATGGATTCGTAGTGGTGACGTACGCCGAGCGACTTCACCAGCAGGTCAACGTCGCCCAAGAAATCCATGTAATGCAAGGTTTCAAAACCTAAATAAGCGAATGCGCAGAGCAAGGCGGCTACGATGAAGGCCACGATCTGACTGTTGGTCAGCGAACTGGCGAAAAGTCCGATGGCGACAAATGCGCCTCCTAAAAAGAGGAGTCCAATATAGGAACCTACAACACTGCCTGTATCGATGTTGCCCACGGGGTCTCCCAAACTATATACCGTGATGTAGCAAATCAGTGTGGGAATCAACGAGATGAACACCAGCGTGAATCCTGCCAGAAATTTGGCCCAGATGATCGACATATCTGTCAAAGGCTTGGTGAGCAGCAGTTCCATGGTGCCGTTTTTCTTTTCTTCTGCCAACGAACGCATTGTGATGGCTGGAATGAGGAACAAGTATAGGAACGGGGCGATCTGGAAAAGTCCGTCCATGCCTGCAAAGCCGTAATCCAGTATGTTGAAGTCGGAGCGGAACACCCACAGCATCAACCCTGTCAAGATGAGGAACACCACAATGGTGAGGTAGCCTATCAATGACGAGAAAAAACTCGAAAGCTCCTTTTTGTAAAGTGCGTACATTATGATAATTGATAATTAAAAATTGATATTTGGGAGTTAAGATGATTGAAAATCAGTTTATCAGTCAATCTGAAAATCTCATCTTCTCTTGCTTCTGCCTCTATAGTCGCCATCGGTAAGTTCTTTGATTGTCAAGAACATCAGCTGGGCGCTTTGGGTGATTATCTCGCGGTTGATGTTCTCGGGCTTGTCGCTGGGAACATGTGCGTAGCGGTTTCCGTTCAAGGTGCAGAACACTATCGAAGGAATGCCTACTTGGGCGAAAGGTGCGGCGTCGCCTTTGGGCATGGTCTTCACTCCCGTGGCGAGTTTTCCGATGGTGGAATCGTTTTTGTGCGCGATTTCCCACAATGCGGGATATCTTCCGTTGCCCGTTACTACGATGCTGTCGCCGTTGCCAATGCGCTCGGCGCCTACATAAGCCTCAATTTTTTTGATGTCTTCAAAATTGGAGAGGAAAATCTGTGAGCCAAGGTGCTGTATTTCGCTGCCTGAGAACACTACAAACACCACGCTTCTGCGAGGACGGTTCTCATATTTGGTGAGCAGTCGGGCGGTCTCCAGCAGGGCGGCTACTCCGGAGGCGTTGTCGTCCGATCCAGGAAACAGGCAGGTCTCGCCTTGCATGCCGATGTGGTCAAGGTTGGCTCCCACCACGATGAGTTCTTGGTCCATTTTCTTGTCCCAGCCTTTCAAGAATCCTACAATGTTGGCGGTAAGTGCGCGCGGTTGATAGCGTGCGTTGACGTCAATCTCGAATTTTTTCAACAGGTGAAACGATTGGGGTTTGAGCGTCTCGTCTATCGTGGCCATGGTCTTTTCAATGGTGCTCTTCTCGCCTTCCATCAACAACTCTCCACATTCCATTGTGGGTTGCACGATGGGGAAAGTGGCCAGATGTGGACCTTCTCCGCAGTAGTTCATGCCTTGCACTTCGTTGCGACGACAGTTCTCCGCACGGTTCACAACTACCAATGCCACGGCGCCATGTGCTTTGGCTGTGCGTGCTTTGTCGCGCAGCGTGGCGTACGGTTGCGTGATGGAAGTGGGCAGGAAATCAGGAACGCCCGTAACCACCATTACAATCTTGCCTCGGGTGTCCACGTCGGCATATTCGTTGAAGGCGGGTGCGTCGATGCCGTAGCCGCAAAAGACCACGTTGGCGTCGGCGTAGCCACGACCGGTCATGCTGCCGCAAACGAAGTCGCGTCCCAGCACATAAACGGTGCGCTCGTCATTGTCGTTTACGTATGTGTTGAAAGTGCAATTTTCCACCTCGTTGCATTCCACTTCAAACAGTTGGCCCCAGCTTTCATCGTAGGGCTTGATGCCGTAGCTCTGCAACTCTTCGGCTACATATTTTGCGGCATCCATGTATCCTTGTGTACCTGCCAGCCTGCCTCCGAATTCCGATGCGGAGAGATTCTGAATATGGCGCATCAGGTTTGATGTGGAAACATCCTGACCTTGTACAAAACCTGCCGAAATGGCGATGCACCACAACATGAAAAACAGTGATTTGAAGTTCACCGTAGCTACTTGCGAACCTTTTCCTCTCATAATTGTCTTGATATGTTTTTGATATTTAATTTTTTATAAATATATATATATTTACGCCAAATAGCAAAAATACGTTTTTTTTCGCATTCCAACAAATTGTTCCTCCAAAGATTGTTTCAATAGGTTGCTTTGAATTTATTTTGAGTGGTAAATCGTTTCTTGTTGTAATGGATAAAACGGCCTCCGATTTTGATAAGTTGCAATAAAATCTATGCTTTTATTTAAGATAAATTAAAATAACAATGCTCATTTTTTAATTGTCAGATTTTGTTCAAAATTCAGTAAATCAACCAATTGTATTTTTAACATTTTAATTAATTGTAAATCAGTAAACTACAGTCTCTTTTCGGCGATCTCTCGGTGATCTCTCGGTGATCCTTCGGTGATCCTTCGGTGATCTCTCTTTATAATGTTGAAAATCAGTAATTTATGAAATTTGCTTAAAATGCACAAAATCAACAATTTACAATATTGGCGCAGTCGTTTTAAGATTTATTAAGTTAAAATTTTGACATGATTTCCGTATAGTTAAATTTATTAAATTTTAAGATTTCTAGATTTCTTTTCTTTTAGTCCAAAACTTCTGAACCGATATTGTCGATTGAGTTATCTCCACTTTGGATTTTTCCAAATATTTTCTTCTTTTGTTATTCGACTCCAATTTCTCGCTACTCCTCATTGGGATTGACTTTCATTCGATTGTAAGTGGTTTGTTATCAAAAAAAATGTTGAATTTATTTGCTTTTTTGATAAATTTTATCTTACTTTGTTATGCTCAAAATCATTCGCTTGCCTTGTAAGTGATTATCATTAAACACTATATATTATGTATAAAATCGAAAAACACCCAATTCTCGACATTCCGCAAAGTGAGTTGGTGGAATTCATTTACGATGGACAAAAAGTCCAGGGCCGCAAGGGTTACACGATTGCCGCGGCACTGCATCAAGCTGGTTTTCCGGTGCATAGCCACAGCATCGATGGACGCAATCGTAGCCTGAACTGCGGTATCGGCAAGTGCGGTGCCTGCGAGATGGTTGTTGACGGACAGGTGCGCCGCATCTGTATTACGCTGGTTGACGGCGTGAAGGAGGTGCATCACGTTGACACCGAGGCAAGCGAGATGCCCGACATCCGCGAGCCGCAACAGCGTGAAGTGAAGGTCTATAAGACCCAGGTCGCCATCATCGGCGCAGGTCCAGCAGGTCTTGCCTGTCGTGAGCAGCTCAACGCTTTTGGCATCAGTAATTTGGTGATAGACAACAACAGTCGTATCGGCGGACAGTTCAATATGCAGACTCACCAGTTCTTCTTCTTCGAGAAGGAGAAACGTTTCGGCGGTATGCGTGGCTTTGATATCGCCAAGACCCTCGCTGGCGACAATCCCGAGGGCATCCTGCTGAATAGCACGGTGTGGGATCTTTTGGAAGGTGGCCGTGTGGCGGTGAAGAATATCGTTACGGGTGATGTCTCCTACGTTGATGCAGAACATCTTGTGGTGGCCACGGGCGCAGTGCCCTTCATGCCAACCTTCGAGAACGACGACGTCCCCGGCGTCTATACCGCTGCGGTCTTCCAGAAGATGATGAACCAGGAACATACGCTTCTCGGCAAACGTGTCCTCACCGTGGGAGCTGGCAACATCGGCTACCTCACCTCTTATCAGGGCATGCAGGCGGGTGCTACCATCAAAGCCATCATCGAGGCTATGCCCCGCGAAGGCGGTTTCCCTGTCCAGGCCAACCGCGTGCGCCGTCTCGGCATTCCCATCATGACGGGCTACACCCTCGTCCGTGCCATACCCAACGCCGACCACACCGGTGTCACGGGTGCCGTTATAGCCAAGTGCGAGAACTTCAAGGCCATCCCCGGCACAGAACAGATTATCGACGACATCGACATCATCAACATCTGCACCGGCCTCATCCCCGACAACCAGCTGCTGGTGAAGGGTCGCGAGGTCTTTGGCCACAATGTCTATGGTGTGGGTGATGCCATCCGTATCGGTGAGGGTACGAGTGCTGTATTGCGAGGCCGTCAGGCAGCCTACGAAGTGGCGCAAGCACTCGGAGTCCGCTACAACTACGACGACTATCTCGACATCTCTCGTCAGTATATCGACTCTCAGCAGCACCCCATCCGCATCCTTGAGAAGCCAAATCTGCCCACGCCTGAGCGTATGAAAATCAAGCCGTTCGTGCAGATGGACTGCCTCTATGGTTTTGCCTGCAACCCATGCTCGTTCTCTTGTCCGCAGGGTGCCATCACCAAGCCCACAACCTCCAGCACGCCTACCGTTGATTACGATAAGTGTATCGGCTGTATGCAGTGTGTCAGCAACTGCCCCGGCTTGGCGATTTTCGGCTACGACACACAGAAGGGCATCTGCTTTCTCCCCATCGAATATGAGGTGGAAGAGGGTCGCGAAGTGTTCTTGATTGACAACAACGGCAAGAAGGTAGGCGAGGGCGTGATTGAAAAGATTCTCCGCAAACCCAACAAGACCAATGTGGCGCGCGTGAAGGTCTCTCAGATCACAGATCACAGATCACAGATCACAGATATCAAGGGATTTATTGTGAAAGAGAACTATCCTGCACCGTTGGCGTTCAAGCCTCTCCACGAGGTGGCCAGCGAGACATACGTCTGCCACTGCGAGGACATTAAGCTCGACCGCGTCTTGGAGGTCATAGGCGACCGCAAGACTATCTCGGTTGACGAGCTCAAGCACATCACCCGTCTCGGCATGGGCCCCTGCCGTGGCAAACGCTGCATACCCCGTGCCCGGCAGATACTTCGCAGCTACGGCATCGAACTGGTAGGCGACGCCACACCACGTGCTCCGCTGTCCAACCAGGTCACCCTCGGCGACCTCTACAACGAGCACACCAAAGAGGTCTTCGTATTCCCGAAGATGAACGACGTGAGACACGAGAACATCGAGGTGCTCATCGCTGGTGGCGGCATCGCCGGCAGCGCACTGTTCCGCTACTTCTCCGAGGCTGGCAAGAAACCTGTCATGATTAACTACAGCCGTGGCGCCTCCTGGCGTTGCATCGGCGGCGGCCGTCCCGCTTTCTCCAACCCCGACATCGCCGACATCGCCGTCCACAACCACGAGATCTTCAAGAATATGCAGGCCGAGTTTAACATCAACTACCGCCTCACCCACTATGTCAACCTCGTGCACGACGACGCCACCTACCGTTCGCTCGACGCCTCCCGCGCCTGGAGCGACGCCTATATGATTGACCGCAAGGACTTCAAGAAAAAGATTTCCCCGCTATGGGACGACACCAAGGACACTTACTCCCACGCTCTCATCACCCGCGACTGCTGGCAGGCCACGCCGGGCCGTGTCATCGACCATATCCGTGCCATCGGTGTGCAGAACGGCGGCCGCTACTACGAGGACTGCGAGCTGCTGCAGGTGCAGAAAGTAGGCGGACACTACGAGGCACTGGTCCGCAACCACGAGGGTCATTATATTCAGTACACCTGCGACCACTTTGTCAACGCAATGGGCTGGGGCGCAGAGAAGTTCATCGACCAGCTCGACCTCGACACTGGCCTCTACCCCGTGAAGCATCAGGCCTTCATCACCCGTCGTCTTCCCATGATGGGACCCAACGGTGGCCCGCTGGACATGATTATCGACCGTCGTCACTACAAGGGCTTCAGCGCCGTTTACGGACAACAGTGGGGCCACACTGGCCAGATTATCGGCTGTGCCTCGCCCGACTGCGACAGCTACGAGGCGCGTCAGAATATCAAATACAACAGCAAAGAGTTCCTCGAGATTGTCGCCGAAGTCTTCGCCGAGTGGATTCCCAACCTGCGTGAGGTGGGCTTCCTCGCCGTCTGGGCAGGTCGCTATACCGAGCCGCGCTACATCATCGACCCCGAGGTGGGTCTCTGCACGGGTCTCCGTGGACACGGATTCATGCTCGGTCAGTACCTTGCCAAACTTTACGTTGATAAGTACCTCGGCCGCGAAGTGCCTTCTTATATGGACGATCTCAAAATCACTGGCAAAGGACTCTCGGAGAACGCATTCAAATAGAAGAAAATTAGAAGATTAAACATTTATATCACCTTATTGTTTCATTAAAAATTTAAAATTATGGAAGACGAAATCATCAACAACCAAACCCAAGCGCAATGCGAAGGAACTCCTTCCGAAACGCCTAAACAGGAACCAGTCAGCGCTCCCGTTGCCAATCCTCCTGCACGCCAACTCAGGACCAAGAGAGGTTTGCTAAAATACATCTTGTTGAGTATTATTACATTGGGAATCTATTCCATCGTGCTTTTCTCTCACATGTCGGAGGAGATCAATTTGGTCGCCCAGCGGCGTGACGGCAAGCATACCATGCACTATTGTCTGGTATTTTTCATCTTCTCGTGGCTCTCTTTGGGTATCGTTCCTTTGGTTTGGATGACCAAGATCAGCAATCGTATCGGTAACGAACAGCTCGCACGTACTCAGCATCGTGGCGTAAGTGGTGGCACCTTCTGGGGATGGGGCATATTGGGATCTTTGATTATCGTAGGTCCCTTCATTTACTACTACAAGCTCTTCAAATCCATGAACGCCGTAAACGCTCACTACAACATCAACGGATGAGGGGCTTCCGTGGCAGAAGTCGTCAGTAAAAACTGATGTCAAATCCTTTTCCAAGGAAATCAGAGGGACGCAATTCTTGCGCCCCTCTTTTATGTGGGGTAGCGAACACGAATAGCTCGAATAACACGAATGGTTTTGTATAAAACTGTCAAGAACATTAATGTCAATTTGCGACTCATTCACGATAATTTGCGTTGAAAGAATGCTACAGGTGGTAATGTTTTTTGCCTTCGGCGGACGTGCCCGAAAATTGGGCGTGAATTGAATCGTAAATGAGACAAAAAAAGGGAGCCATTGGCTCCCTTGAAACATAAGTCTTTTTGCTACACTAGTCCCAGTCGTCGGTGTTGTTGGTGAAGAAACCGCCGAAATGGTTGCCATTAACATTGTGGGCATCCTCTTCAAAATCGTAATCTTCTTTAGACGAATTATAACTGCTGAATCCTTGGCTCATTGCAAATCCGAGCTCTGCCTTGAATACCACACATTTGACGGTGGGCTTGATATATTGTTTCTTGTCTTCCATGCTATTAAATTTTGAGAATTATTTAAGATGTCTGGTCGCTGTTCTCTAATCATTGAAATGCAGCACTTTCTTGCCTTTCCAGATATAGATGCCTCTGGGCAGTCCTTCAAGGTCCTTGGCGTGCTTGCGCACCAGGCGACCCATGGTGTCAAACACATCGTCGCTGTAGCGGATGTTGTTCTGAAGGACGGGCTTGTCGGGAGTCTCGATGCCTGTGAGGCCGTTGTTGGTGAGGTCGATGCCGAGCGTGGGAGGAATTCCCATAGGACCGCTGGCTGAATAGGTGAAATAGCAGCGGAAAGGATTGACGTGGGCGTGGCCCGTGTGGTCGCCGCCGTTGCCGCTCTGCACGAAGTAACCGTTGGAGTAGCCGTAGTTCGAGCTGGTCATACAGGTGCGCTGTGTGGTGCCTTGGAAGGTCATTCCGTTATTTGTAATAGCATTGGTCGAAGCTGCGGGAGTTACGGGGAAGGCGACATTGGTCAGGTTGAAGGTGCATTTGGTCGGGTTGCCGTCCTTGCTGCTGATGTCGTAGCCCACGAGGTAGGGGGTGTAGGCGGCGATGCCTCCCGTATGTTCGGCGAAGGAGATGCTGGTTCCATTGAATCCGGAAAAATCATAGATTTCAAGATCCTCGGGAATGGAAGCCACAGCAACGGCAAAGGGCAGATAGAGTGTGCTGCGGTTGCTGTTGGTGAACTCGCGGGTGTAAGTTACAGTTTCGGCGGTGAAAGGAACAGGAGCCACGAAAGCATTCGAATCATCGGTCAAAACAATCTCTTTTGCCAACCAGGAACCGCCATCTTTGTAGATGAGGTTGGCAATATTTGGAATAGTAGAACGTGGGATTTCCGTTGCAGAAGTAGAATTATCATTATCCACAAAGGTATAGGTTTCGGGGATTTGGAAGAGTGTATTTGTCCCGGTACCGGATTTGGTGGGAACAATCACTCGAGTGGCATTTAAACCATACAAAGTTGTTCCGATGGATAAAAAACTGGAAAAGTTATAGACGGTTTTCAAATTGCTGCAATTTATGAAAGGAGTACCCGTGATAGAGCGCACCGAATTGCCGATGGTAACGCTTGTGAGACCACTGCAATTCTCGAAAGCAGAAATTTGGATTAACATTACCGAATTGCCGATGGTGACGCTTGTGAGACCGCTACAGCGATAGAAAGCACTACCTCCGATAGTACGCACGGAATTGGGGATGGTGACGCTTGTGAGGCTAGTGCAACCTTCGAAAGCATTTTTGTAGATGGTGGTTACCGAATTGGGAATGGTGATGTTCGTGAGATTACGGCAATCATAGAAGGTGTATTCTGGAATATAGTTTATTAAATTGGATATTGTCACGCTCGCGAGGCTTCTGCAATAAGTGAAAACATTAGTTCCCATAGAGGTTACCGAATTGGGAATGGTCACGTTCGTGAGGCTACTGCAACTATTGAAAGCACTAGCTCCGATGCTGGTCACCGAATTGGGGATGGTCACGCTCGTGAGGTCGCTGCAATTATAGAAAGCATAACCCTCGATGCTATTCACCGAATTGGGAATGGTCACACTCGTGAGGCTGCTACAACCATAGAAAGCATTATAAGCGAGGCTGGTCACCGTATAGGTAGTGCCAGCATTTTCGACGGTTGAGGGAATTACAAGGGTGCCTGTAGGTGCTGTAGTTCCTGCGGCTACAGAGACCTCGTTGGTTCCTGTAATGGTAAAACCTAATGTATGGTCTCCGTTGTAGAAGTCTTGTGCCCATGCTCCAAGCGAGCAGAGGCTCAAGGTTAAAAGTAATAAGATTTTTTTCATTATTTTAAAATTTTAATTGATGTCGTAGCGGGTTTGTAATGTTTTGGCGACAAGTTGATGCTTTTATAAATATTTATAACAAATTGATATTTACCAAATTGCCCAACCCCGAAAATATTCCGGAGAGGGTAATAAAAGTGCAAAAGTAAAAAAGAATTCTCTATCAACCAAATGGACCCACCAAATTTGAATCTTTTAACAAAACACATTGTTTACGAAAAAATTTGGGACTCATTCACGATAATTTGCGTTGAAAAAAAACAAAACACAAATTGCCACAAATGGTTCGCAAATCTCAATTCGCTCATTCCGTTGTTTCGTAAACGAACTGTCGGTAGGCGGAGAAGGTGTTGGCGCGAATCCTTTGCTCTCTTTTGGGAGTTTCCGCCGCTATACTTCAGCAATACTAATATTGAAAGGAAACTCTAAACTAATTAATTCCCCAATCTATCAGAACCATTTCGGGTCACTAATCACTAGTCACGTTCCTTCAATCCAACAAATCAACTAATCTTGACCACTTTCTTTATCGCTGTTCCTTGGGTGGTGCTGATTCTTAGGAGGTAGCTGCCTTCTTTGTAGGGCGTGAGGTCTATCCACGGCGTTGTGGTGGTCTGCATCACGCGTCCTACGAGGTCAAGCACTTCTACCTGTAGCAGTTCGGCGCCCTCGAGGGTGATCTGGATTTTGCTTTGCGTGGGGTTGGGATAGATGGAGAGTCCTTCAAGGTCAACCTCGGCTATGCCGATTCCGTTGACCACTAAGTGGAGCGTGACAACGCTGTCGCATCCTGCTAGGGTCTGGTAGGTGTGGGTGTAGGTGCCGCTTTCTGTGTAGGTCTCTCCGTCCCACTCGTAGCTGCCCGAAACGGTGTCGTAAAGCTCGCAGGCGGTGCTGTAGTTGATGGTGAGGCTGAGTGTCGCCACGCTGTCGCATCCCGCCGCATTGGTGGAGTTGAAGGTATAGATGCCCGATTCGGCGTATTCCACTTCGTTCCACTCGTAGTTGTCGCACGCCGTAATGGTATCGCCGCCCATGGTGGCGGGGTTTACCACGAGATGCAGTTGCGCAACGCTGTCGCACCCTGTTACGCTCTGGAGCGTATCGTTGTAGGTGCCACTCTCGGCGAAGATTTCGCCTCCGAAGGAATATTCCTCGCCTTCGCAGATGAATGCGTCAAAAGCGGTGACCTCGGGCGGAGCCAAGGTGGAGGTGGCGTTCACCGTGACGGGACCGTTAACGATGTGTCTCCCGTCGCTTGACAACGGGTTGCCGTTCACGGTGAGGGCGGCAAACTGATGGCAGGCGGCAACTTGATAGCTGACAAAGAGTGTGTCGAAATGACGGATGGTCTGATTGGAGGCGAGTGCCACCCAATCGGCGTTGCGTACCGATACTTCAAGGCCTTCGTCTTGCTGGATGGTGAGCGGATATTCGTTGGATTCGAAATAGGCGGTAAGCGAGATGTTCTCGTCAACAGTGAATGTGTAGGAGCTTTCGGTCGAGCGTGTGACGCCTCCTGCGGTCCAGCGCACGAAATGATAGCCTGTAGCGGGGATGGCGGTCACCGTGACCATGCTGCCTCGCGCTACACTTCCTGCTCCGTTCACGCTGCCTGCCAAGGCGGGATAGGTTGCCAAATCCACGTTCATCACGGCGTTCCCCGAATGGGCGTCTGCGGTGTCTTTGCGCTCTAGGTTGCCCACATGGTCTTCCGCTAGGGAGATGTAGCGGTGTTCTTCGTCGGATACCGAGGCGACAAATGCCGCTGCTCCCTCAGGATAGACGCCATAGAGTTGGTATGCCCCTTCGTTGACTGAGAGGTAGAGCTTGTAGCGCGCCACGCCGCACCCGGTGGCGTCATCTGTCCCCGAGAAACGGATGGAGTCGCCTCCCACGGCGGGAATCACGGCTATGGTGCTGCTGGGCGCCGTGGCGTCTATGGTGTTGTGCCACACGTTGGTGGGAATCGCCGCATTGCGGTCGAAAACGATGGATGCGTCGGCTGTGATGACCTCCCCCGAGCTGCAGTCCCCCGACTTGGGAGCCACCGAGAAGCTTACGAAGCCCTCGCCCGAATGGAGCGAGTCGTTCACGGGCAGGAATCCATCGCCCACGCCCAGCGGAGGCAGCCCCGTGGCGGGATCGATGGTCTGGAAGGTCCAGAACACCTCATTGTTGACCACGTCGAGACCTGCCACCACATCGACATAGATGCCCATGCTTGCGCGCAAGTCGAGTCGTTGCTGGTAGCTCGTCCGGTTGCCCTCAATGGTGAAACTCTTGTCGCCAAAGCCGAAAGTGCCCAAGAGTACCGAGGCGTAGTTTACCTTCTGGTGCAATCGGTGTCTGATCTGCACCTTCTGCGCCGCAGCGGTAGCCTGCACGGGGTCGTTCTCGAAATAGATGGTATAGGCGAGTCGCTGAGTGGCTGCCACCCAGTTGGAGCTGTCGCGCCGGTCCCTGTTGTAGCCCGGCAGCCCGGTAATCTTGTTGGGGTCCGCCGACTCCTCGGCGTCGAAAGAGACGGAGTCGAGCATGTTCTCGACTTTCGCCTTGTCCTTGTCCTCCTCCTGCGCACCCTGCGCACAAGTGCTATTGGTCTGGGCATAGAGTGTGGAAGGAAGGAGCGTCAAGGCTGCCATGCATGAGAGGAATATGAGTTTGAGAGAGGTCATTGTTGTTGAGGATAATTGATTGCTATTAATAATCTAGGGATTCTAGGGAATCTAGGATTCCTATGGAATATAGAGGGGTTAGTTGCAGGGTTTTGAGTCTTTGTCGCCGCGGCTGTTCCACCAGTCTTGTATCTTGAAGGGGATTTCGTAGAGCTTCCCTAGGTAGTTCTTGCCCAGGCTCGTGTTCTCCATCACCCACGACATCGCGCTATAGCTTCCTAGTCCGGCTCCTACCACGGCTGCCACGCTTGACAGAATGCCGCCTACGGTGGCGTATGCTGCTCCGTAGCCCATCGTGGTCAGGCTGCTCAAGCCTGCGCCGAAGAGTCCCGTCATACTGGTGTAGGCACTTGCGCAGTCAAGGTAGTAGCCCGTCATGTTGCCGCTGCTGTAGTTGTCCATTGCCGACTCGGTGGCGAGGATGATCGACACGGGAGCGAGTGCCACTCCTACCGCGGTGCTTGCCGACTCGATGCGCGATATCTCGTTATAGACGCCCATCGTCTGACTTAGCGTCATCTCGCCCGCATTTATCGTGTTCCCCATACTGTTGACCAGCACGCCCGAGGCTAGGTCGTGCGCCGTTCCGAACATGTCCAGGCCTGCCGAGATGTCGCCTCGGGCTTGTTCGCTCAGCGCTCCCGTGGGATCCACATAGTAGGTGGGTCGGTTGCCTACATAGGCGTAGAGGTTCATGCAGTCGGCATAGTAGAGTGGGTCGTACTGTTGGAATCGTCCCAGCTCGGGGTTCATCGTGCGCAGCCTGTAGTGGTAGAGTCCGCTCTCGCTGTCGTACTCTCTTCCCGTGAAGAGGCGGCTGTTCGCCAAAGCCGATTGCGTCAGCGTGGTCTCCGCTGCGTCATAGATGGCAGGTCTGCCGAAGGGGTCGTAGTCGTAGCGTTCCACCACATTGCCCGAGCCGTTGGTGACAGCCCTCACGGAGAGTAATCGGTCGGTGTGGAAGTAATAGTTTTGGCTGTTGCGCCGCATCCGCACCACATCGTCGGCTCCCAAGGCGCCATAGATGTACGAAGCCGCCAGCTGATTGGAATCGTTGCGCTCCTCGAGGATTTTGTTACCGTCATACAGGTAGTGGGTCCTGCCTGCTGCCGTACTTTTCGCCACACGGCGGTGGAAAGCGTCGTAGCTGTAGGTCGCCGTGGCGCCGTTATCGACCGACACCAGGAGGTTGTTCCAGTTGTACTGATAGGTGTGTACGCCGTCGGAGATGAGGTTGCCGCAATCGTCATACTGCAGCATGCGCCCATCCACGGCGGTGTAGCCGTTGCTGCTGTTGGTGGCGTAGGTGTGCGTGCCTGTATTGCTGCTAAGTGTGGTGCGGTTGCCGAGGGCGTCGAGGGTGTAGTGGCTCTCTGCCACGGGACTGTCTATTGTCAGGTTCTGCCCCATCACTCCTTGCTGGTAGTGGGTGAGACGGTTCTGGTTGTCGTATGCGAAACGCTCGCTGCGGGTTCCCGTGTTCTCGGTAGCAAGCAGGTTGTCTCCGTAGTCGTAGTGGTATGCCATGCCCAGGATACTGGTGCCCGTGCTCAGGCTGTCCATTCGCCCGTGGGTGTTGTAGTGGTAGCGGGAAGCCACATTGTTGGCGTATAGGGCTTCGGTGGGTTGGTTGTTGCGGTTGTAGGTGTAGGACGCCACATTGGTGCCGTTCTCCTCAATCGAGGCGAGGCGGCCTCGCAGGTCGTAGTGTTCCACGACCACAGCGCCCGATGGGTAGGTGAGGGTGTGGCTGTTGGCGTGGCTGTCGTACCCGTGAAGCACGAGTGCGGATTGTATAGAGGAATCGCTATGACGCTCGGAGTGCAGTCGGCCCGAGGCATCGTAGGTGTAGGTTACGGTGTGACCGTTGTTGGAGGCGCTGGTCACAAGTCCGTTGGCGTCATATACGTAGGTCTCGCTCTCGCCGTTGCAGCTGCGCGACTGAATCTTATTGTCGTCGTAGTAGGCGTAGTCTATCCAGCGTCCCTCCTCGTCTTTTTCGCGCACCAGCAGTCCGCGGTCGTTGTAGTAGTACCTGCGGTTCTTGCCGTTGGGGAAGGTGACCTTGGCACGCTTCCCGTTCGGGTTGTACTCGTAGCTCGTGGTTTGGTTTTTCGCATCGGTGACCGAGGCGAGGTTGCCCATGGCGTCATAGGTGTAGGTGGTTGTATTGCCCAGGGCGTCTGTCGTGGTGGTTAGGTTGCCCGCCAGATCGTAGGCGTAGCTGGTGGTATGGTTCAGTGCGTCTGTGTGGGTGAGCATCTTGCCCGCCAAATCGTAGGTGAAGTGTTCCTCGCTGCCGTTGCTGTTTCTGCTCTCTATCCTGTTGAGCGCATCGTAGGTATAGGTCACAAAATTGCCCTCGCCGTCTTCGGTACGGACGAGGTTGCCCACGGCATCGTAATGATATTCAGCCACGGCGCCCAGTTGGTCCCACACGCGTGTCTTGCGGTCAAGGCTGTCGTACTGTATCGTGACCTCTCGTCCCGAAGGATAGACTGTGTTGCTGAGATTGCCTCTCTCGTCGTAGAAAAAGTACGTGGAGTCGCCCGTAGGCGAGACGGACATCTCAAGGTGGTTGTTTCCATCGTAGAAGAGCCGTGTCGTGCCTCCCAGGGCATCTGTGACGCTTATCGCGTTGCCTTGCTGGTTGTAGTTATAGGCGGTCTCGTGCAGAGCTGCGTCTCGGTAGGCGCTGAGATTGCCCTCGGCGTCGTAGGTGATGGCGTCCCAAGGTGCGTTTCCTTGCTTGTGTCCGCTGATACGTCCCGTCTCGTCGTACTGGTAGTTGGTTGTAACGCCCATGGCGTCGGTGGTGGCTATGAGGCGGTTCATGTCGTCGTAGTGGAACTGCGTGGTGCCTCCTATCGGATTGGTGACCATTGTGGGGCTCCCGTAAGCGTTGTGGGTGTAGGTGTAGGTGTGGCCCAAAGCGTCGGTTGCCGTGGCGATGTTGCCGTAGGTGTCGTAGGTGTAGTGTGTGGTGCTGTTGGTTAGCGGACCTGTGACTGAGGTGGGTAGTCCGTAGGCGTTGTTGACGAATGTTACCGTATAGTTGAGGGGACCGTGGATGGCGGTGAGGTTGCCATGCTGGTCGTAGCTGTAGGTGAATTGGCGACCCAGCTGGTCGGTGTAGGAGGTCTTGTTGGCAAAGGGCCCGTAGGTATAGTACTGTGTGTTTCCCGCAGCGTCGGTAATGCTCAGACAGTTGCCCTTGGCGTCGTAGGTGAGGTGCGTCTCGTAGCCGTAGGCGTCGCGAGTCATGACAACATTGTTTTCGCCATCGTAGCAATACTCTGTGGCGTGTCCGCAGCAGTTGCCTCGCTGGGCGACAAGGCGACCTTCTTCGTCCCAGACATACGAACTGTACTGTTTCGTGCCGTCGTTTTTGCTGAGGTCAACCACGGTGGTGCGACGGCTCTCCCAGTCGTAGCGTATCGACTTGTCTGTCACGGCTGTTTCCACGCGGCTCACCGCCCGTAGCGAGTTGTAGCTTATCTTGGTGATTTCTCCCTTGGCGTTCGTGACGGTCTTGAGCCGATGGTTGTCGTAGTAGGCGTAGTGCTCGGTCTGTCCCATGGGGTTGGTCACCTGGCTTAGCCGGCTGTTGTTGTCGTAGCGGAACTGCCAATCGTGCTGTGTGTGGAAGGGCTTGAAGGAGGTGAGGTGGCCGTCCGTCCACACAAATGTGACGCTATGGCCTACATTGTCGCTTAGCGTGCTCAGCAGTCCTGAACTATAGGTAAAAATCAGCTTGTTGCCGTTCCTGTCGGCTATTTGGGTTACGCAGCAATGTGTGGTGTCGAAGAACTTGTATTGGGTGCCTTGTGGCGTAGTGAGCACGTAGCCGCTATCTACCTTGACCAAGTCGAAGAACACCCCGGGCTTGCTGGGCTCGTAGTGGCTTCCGAATCGGTCGAAATGATCTTGGCGCCCGTTTCCTTGGATGATGGTCACGCCGAGCGAGTCTTCCTCGTAGCGTGCCTGAACTCCGAGGTTCCACCCCCGACCGTAGCCATAATCTTTCTTGGGCGTGATGCTGTTGTAGTAGAACGACACATCGATGTCGGGACCAGGCGCTGAGGCGTGGTAGTCGGCACGGTGGTAGAACAGTGAACCGTTGCTGGCTCCCACCATAAGCCCGTTGGGACAGGAAATCTTGGGCTGGGTGGCGTTTTGTGCTTCCAACGATGTTCCCAGAACGACCATCAGGGTGGACAGAACTATATATTTATGAATTGAGAATTGAGAATGGAGAATGGATTTCATGGCAATAGGGGGGCTTTGTGGCTATTCGGTGTAGTTGACGGAGGAGAGGGTTAAGGAGGGTTTGTTGCTGGTGGCTCGGAAAAAGATCACCTTGGCGCCGGTCTGGCCTGGGCGGAGTGTGCGGGCATCTGCGCCGTCGAAGGCTGGGAATATGATGGAACTGCTGTAAGGCCCGTTGGCTTGGAGCGAAACTTCGCCACCTATGCAATCTACCTGAAGGCTGGAGACCTCCACATCGCTGTCGCCATCGTTGGCATAGTAGATGGTGATGGGCATGACTTGGTTTTTGCGAATCTTTCCGCGGCCTTGGACGTCGAAACGGCCAGTGAGACCCGCGGGCAAGCCACTGTTGACCGAGAATGTCTGGGTCTTGACGGCGGTGGTGCCGTCGGGCAGCTCTGCCCAAAGATCGTAGATGCCTGTGGGCTTATCGATGAGGTTGAAGGTGACATCTACATCGGAGGCATTGTGGAAGATGAACTGGTCGGCGGGAATGCGCACACTGTCTTTCACAAGCCAAAAATCCATGACTGGCTCGAATTTGGCACCCCTGACCTGTACGGTGGTGTAGCCCGAATTGGAACCGGAGGAAGCGTTGACGGATAATATTTCGAAATTGACAATGTTGGATTGTAGATTGTAGAATGTGGATTGTAGTGTGGGGGATTGTTGCGTGGAGGGGCGCGCCATGATGAAGTAGGTGCCTTGCTGGAGACTCGGAATCAGGAGTTCCTGTAGGTTGCTGTAGGGAATGGCGGAGACATGGTCGAACGTCATCGCCGAAGGCATTTGACCGTAACTGACAAAAAGACCGTCCCAGAACTGGGCACTATCGCCTTCGAGACGGATGGCAAGTGTCTGCCCCGCATCGTCCGCCGAGACGTCCATTCTGTAGCACAACTCGCCCGAGGAAAACAGGGAGTCTTCGACTTGCTCGCCGATAGCCAAAAGTCGGCAATCGACATGGAGCTTGGTGGGCGAGAGTGCCTCGTTGTTGGTGTAGGACATCTCATTGAGTGCATTGAGGGTGTTGCATTTCACAATGACGTAGTAGTCGCCAATGGGTACCCCGGAAAGATAGGTGCTCAGGGTGCGTGTTGTGGAGCTTCCCGCTTCGACGGCGATAGCATCGAAGAGATGTCCGAGCATGATATCATCATTGCTCCAGCGGTTGTCGGTTGAGAGATAGACCACATCCTTCACTTGTCCCAAAGCGACGTTGCGTCCGATGTTGCTCACGGTCCAGTTGATGGTGACGGGTCCGCCGGCATAGACATTGGCGGGGAAGGTGGGTGTGAGCGGCTTTAGGTCGCAAGGAAGCGGCAGCCGCACGGTCACGTTGCGTGAAGATTGGTTGTTGGACTCTCCATCATGTTCAAAAAGCTCATTGTTTTTGTCGGTAATGCCTATCAGACTATAGTCCCCTACGGGAATATCGCCTACAAAAACATCAATGGTGTCGCTGTAGGTGGCGTTGGGTGGCAGAACTCCCATAAAACGGGTATAGCCTATAAAGGTGTTGTCGTCCACGGTGTTGTCGGCGGTCAGATAGAAGGCGTCAATCCACGACTGGTCTTCTGGGGTGCTGGCGGAGCCAACGTTTTGGATGGTATATGCCAGACGGTAGGACTGGTTGCTTTCTATTTCGGCAGGAAAGTCCAAAGAGACAATCTGCAAGTCGGGCACTTCGCCCAGCTGTACGGTGATGGGCGAAGTGGCGGAGTTGTTGGAAAGATTGTTGTCGTATGCCGTGCCCGAAGCATCGGTGCGCACCAAGATGTCGAGGTTTCCGTAGTGGTTCAGGGGCAGCACGCAGGTCTGGCTGACGGTGTAGCTGCCATTGGGATTGAGGGCTACATGATGCTCCACGGTGCAGAGGGGCGAACCTATCGTGGATGTGCCTTCTGCCAGATAGACCCAATCGCTCCACAACGGGTCGAAATAAGTCGTGACACCTTCTTCGTCATAGTGTCCCAACTCGCTTAAGAGGCAGTCGCGATCTTCCACCAGTACATGCATAGGAACGGTGGAGGAGGGCACGCTGCCTACATTGGTGACCGTCCACGACACGGTGATTGTGTCGCCTCGCTGTGCCGAAGTGGCAGTCTGTACATTCGTGACGGCCAAATCAAAGTCGTAGGAGGTCACGGCGGAGGTGGCAGAGCGAAGATTGTTTGCCTTGGAGGGCTCGGCAAAGGTGCTGTCTTTATCGACTATCAGCAAGAAGGTGTGCGAACCCGAACTGATATTGGGGGCGACAAGGACTTGTTGCTCGAAGTGGAGTGTGTTGCCGATACGGATAGCCACCTCGGTGCCTGATGGCGCAGACTGCGACAAGCAAGGACACAGGATGGTGTCTTCGCCGTTGAGGGCATATACAGATATAGGACAATCGGTTGCGGAATAATCCACCTCGCCAATGTTTTGGATGTCAAACGAAATTTGGGCGGGCAAGCCTGCCTGGACCTCGTCGGGCATAGTGAACGAAGTGACATCGAGGTCGGACAGCTGTTGGTGGCGAACATATACCGACTGCCGCGAAGAGCGGTTGTTCTCGTTGTCGGACTCTGCCACTCGGTCGTAGCTGTCTGCCATCACCCATAGGTAATATCGCCCATCGGCGAGATTGGGGTTGATGGGCATATAGTGATATCTCATCACCGAATCGTTGCCGTTAATTTGGACGTTCTCAATCAGATCACAGCTGCTCACGATGTTTGCACCGTTGTAGTCGGAAGTGAGGTAGATGCTATGGCGGACACCGCTTTTGGTCACGCGGCCTGCTCCTGTATTGCGGAGCTGGAATGCCACGGCGGTCGAAGTGCTGCCTGCCATCAGCGTGTCGTCTATCAAGACTTGCCCGATCTGCAGGTCGGGATTCATCACGGTGAGCGTATGGGTGTACTGCATCAGGTTGTTGTCTTCGTAGAGGTATTCAAAAACATCGTCGTGGGCATCCACATCTACATAGAGATAGTACTCTCCGGCGGGGATGTTGTTGCTGCTGCTGAAAACCACTGAGTCTCTAAAGGTATGGGACGCCTCGGGCCCAAACGTTCCGTAGGTGAGGCCGCTATAAGGATGGGTGCCGATAATCATCACGTCTTCAAGTTCCGCAGGGGAACGGGTGAGGAACACGTTGTTGATCCAATCGATGATGTTGGGCTCTCCTGCGCCTTGGTTGACGATGGTGAAGGAATAGGGCAGGGCTTCGCCTGTGCTGACGGCGGTGGGGAATGAGAGATCGGCTGGCACCAGATCGGCTGGCGGCGTGAGTTGGATATGGACCGAGTCGGAACGGAACACATTGTTGCTTACGTTGGCATACTCGTTGGTGCGGCCGTCGTAGTTGGTCCATACATAGAAATAATGGGTGCCGAACATCTCATAGGGGATAGTCGCATAGAGTGTGTCGAGGCAGGACTCGCCTACAGCCAACGGAGGATAGACAGGGTCGCTCATGATGTGGTACTCCAGGGTGTCGTTTCCGCTGATGATGATGGTGTCGGGGTGGTCGTAGGGTCCCAGTGGCACATAGGGCGCCCAATAGGTGCGCTTCGCCATGCCTACCATCACTGCGAGGCTGTCAAACGTGTCGTGGGGCGAGAGGAACAGTGCATCGATGCGTTCGCCGCTGGTGCATTGTCCGAGGTTTTGGATGGTTGCCAGGACTTGCTGCTCTGTGCCCGAGTAGCAGTCGCTTGGCGCTATGACCGACGCAATCTGGAAATCTGCCGCAGGGGGTACGCCCACGCTTGCGGTGTCGTAGAAGAAGTTGTCGTGATAGCTGCTTCCGTTGCTTATCTCCGACATCTCCAAGATGCGGTTTCCGGCACCATCGCCGCAGTTCGCTCCTATGCAGTGGGCTGCGTAGGCTCCCAGATAGGGGTCGGGACGATAAGGCACCACGGCCGTGTCTTCTCCCCAAAGTATGGTATGCGCGTCGTAGGCGTCGGTGATGGCAAAGAGGTAGTAGCTGCCGCTCAACCCTTCGGGGATAATCACGGACTGTGTCTGTGTGTAGAAATCGCCAGTGTCCAATACCCGCACACAGGGGAACTCGCCCAGGAAGACGGGATTGTCATCGTTGGCGGCTACGCGGCACTCCACCGAAAGCCACAGGCGGTCGTACCACAGCTCGCCGTTGGGCGTTGGGGCGAGTCCGTCGTTTCGGACGGTCCAGCTGATGGTAGCGGTCTGACCGGCAATCATGGGTGAGTGTGAGAGCGCCGTGACGTGCAGGTCGGGGAGGTAGGCGGCAAATTCAAGATAGAAATTCAGATTGCTGTCTGCCTGAATATAAATGGTTGTGTCTGTATGGATGGGATAAGGCAGCAAAGATGTGCCATTGCAAGTAAACGAGTTGAGGAACACTCCCTCATAGCAGCCAATGTGCATACGCAGGGTTGTGTTGCTATCTACAATGGCGCCATTGGTGACATATCTGTCTGTCCCCTCTTCATACACACTAAAATAGCCCATGTTGTAGTCGAAATCGTTCCAACTGACGGTGTAGGTATGGCTCCCTATATACGAGCTGTTGCCATCCACGATGACATCATCGATATACACTGTTTCGTAATTGTTGTCGAACAGGGTACGGAAGGCGATACGGTTGCACGTGCCGTGATAGTCGGCAAAACTTACGACTATACTTTGCAGACTATAGTCCTCGATGCCGGCTTGAGATGTGACGTCCTGCACAAGATGAAATGTGTCGCCCTCCATCACGCCTACCTGCAGTTGCACTCCTGAATCTATCTGGGCGTAAAACGAGATTTGCAGCGTATCGATGCGGTCCATCAGTGGGAGTGCCAGCACATCTACTGTGTCCTCCCAACTCGAAAGCGACAAGCATCCGTAGCTCATGTGGCCCCAGTCGATAATGCCCATATCGTCGTCTCTGCCCTCCATCTTGGTCCAGCAGTCGGGTACAAGATGGTTCCAGGTGCTGTAGTCCTCAAAGTCCTCCACGAATGGGAACTGGTCGATATAGCCGCATTCGGTACGAAACCTCGTATAGTTCCACTGGCTGAGACTTTCTTCCGCGCACAGGGATCGCATATAGAAGTCGTACTCTCTGTTGCCCTCCAGTCCCGTGACGGTGTAGGTGGTGTCGGAAATGGTAACATGGGTTCCTTCGGTGATGTTATCGAAGCCGCGGGGACCGTAAGCCAATTCCCAGGCATTCTCGTTTCCGCCTGGAGTCCAATGCACGACAGCGGAGGTGACTGAGACTGATTCCACCGAGATGGAAGGCGCAATACAGATATTGTCTATCGAAGGTTGGAGGGAAAGTCGGATGTTGGCTCGGATGTTGGTGCGGTAGCCCCATTCGTCGCCAGGATGTTCGGCATAGTATTCATCCCCGTCGTTTTCACGGAAGAGGGTCGCATAGACTTCATAGTCATCGGCGTCGTGCAGTTCGGTAGCGTACCATTGGAGGCTGGAAGAATAGCCGTAAGCGGTGTTTTTTGCCACCACGACCACTAGATTTCCCTGAGAAGCATCATAATAGAACGGTGTGCCCAATGTGAACGAAGTCCAACCTGTGTGAGTTCCCATGAGGATATTGTTGGCGAAATAAACTAACGTGAGACTGTCCATCGGGAGCCAGTCGTATTCCGTTTCAACCTCCGAATTGCTGGTCACTCCCATATATATCCTCAAATTGTCAAACGTTATGGTGTCTTCGTTTGCACAGTTGTAGGCTATGCTGGTGATATATCCGCTTTGACTTATGACACTTGCCGGATATATCTCTTGGTTCCAGCTGTGCCAATAATAATTATTGAAAGGACTGTCGTAGCTGGCGTAGGAACCGTCTCCTATGGTTATCGTGGTAGGATTGTTTTGCGCCTCGGCTACAAACGGAATTAGCAAGAATATTGCAAAAAGATACTTGAGGTGGATGGACATAAAAAAAGATTGTAGATTGTAAATTGAGAATAGGTCAAGGTCAAAGTTAAAGTCCTTTACTCCGTTGTTTCGTAAACGAACTGGCGGTAGGCGGAGAAGGTGTTGGCGCGCGAAAGTACGCCGATGTAGTTCCGCTCGTCGTCAATCACGATGAGGTTGTATCGGTTGCCTATCTGGAACTTCTTCACCACGGAGAAGGGCGAGTCGTTGATGTTTACGATGTCGCCTTCGGAGATGGGATAGATGTACTCGTCCAATTTCTGTGTGTCGTAGAGTTCGGGCTGGAAGATGACTTTGCGCACATCGTCGAGATGAATTACGCCTACGAAATGGTTCTCGGCATCCAACACGGGGAAGATGTTGCGGTGTGAACGCTTGATGGCTTCCACGAGGTCACGCAACGGCCGACCTTGGTGCACGGGTATGAAGTCGTTCTCGATAATCTTTCTAAGATCCATCAGGTGCCATGCTGATTTGTCTTTGTCGTGGGTCAGGAGGTCGCCATGTACGGCGAGTTTGCGGGCGTAGATGGAGTGCTTCTCGAAGGGATTTACGCAGATATAGGTTACCGCTACGGCGATGAGTAGGGGTGCCATCAGTTCGTAGCCACCGGTGATTTCGGCGATGAGGAAGGTGGCCATCAAGGGGGCGTGCATCACGCCCGACATCACCGCCGCCATGCCTACAAGGGCGAAGTTGGCGCACGACTGTTCGGGACAGCCCAGACTGTTGCAGAGCACGGCCACAAAATAGCCGCTCAAACCGCCCACGATAAGCGAGGGTCCGAAGGTTCCGCCTGCTCCTCCGCTGCCGATGGTGGTGGCGGTTGCCACGACTTTGAGGAGTATGAGGGCGATGAGCATGATGAGCAACGCCCAGTTTTCCGCTTGGAATTTTTCGAAAATGCTATGCGCGAAAAGCACCGAGCTGTCGCCGCGAAGCAGGGCGGTGAGACTGCCGTAACCTTCGCCGAAGAGGGGTGGGAAGAGGAAGATGAGCAGACCGAGAATGATGCCGCCGAGTATCAGACGGGTCCATTTGGATGGGAATCGTGAGAACCAGGTCTCTACTTTGTCGGTTACGCGTAGGAAATAGACCGAGGCGCAGGCGCAGAAAACGCCCAAAATCACATAGAAGGGTATCTGGATGAGGCTGAACTCCTCGGTGACGCTGAAGGCGAACTGCACGTCGGTGCCCATCAAGAAGTAGGCTACCGTGGAGGCGGAGATGGAGGAGAGCATCAGCGGGATTGCCGTGGTGCTGGTGAGGTCGAACATGAAGACCTCCACGGCGAAGAAGATGCCTGCGATGGGGGCCTTGAAAATGCCTGCTACGGCGCCTGCGGCGCCGCAGCCTAACAGCATCTTTACATGCTTGGTGGAGAGGCGGCAGATGCGTCCGATGTTGGATCCGATGGCGCTACCCGTGGAGGCGATGGGTGCCTCAAGTCCCACACTGCCGCCGAACGCCACGGTGAGCGTGGAGGCGATGAGGGAACTGTACATGTTTTTGGGAGGAAGAATGCCTCTTTTTCGCGAGATGGCAAACAGTACCGATGGAATTCCGTGGCCGATGTTGCCGCCTACGAAAAACTTGATGAACAGCAGCGTGAGCAGGATGCCTACGATGGGGTAGATGAGCATTAATAGGTTGCCGCCTACAAAGGTCTCTATGTCAAGACTGAGGAGCAACCGGTTGACTTGGTGCACGATGGTCTTGAGCAATACGGCCGCCAGGCCGGACAATACACCCACTATCAAACTCAATATGAGCAGATAGGTGCGCTGCGACAGATGTCGCAGCCGCCAGATGTGTATGGCTTTGTAAAGTCGTGCCCGATGCATATTTATTATTTATTTCACCTACAAAAATACGAAAAAAAACGAAATCACGTTATTTTTTTTATAATTAGTGATCAGTGATCTGTGACTAGTGAGCAGCGATCTAATGTCTATAATATCTAACCACCCCCTCAAATCAACAGTTCCACCCGAAGGGATGCGAGCACCTTGGAATCAGATTTAATTAGAGTGAGCAACAAATCAACAAATCTTCTAAATATGAAAAAGTTTTTTCTTCTCTCCCTCCTCTCTTTAGTATGCCTTTTTGCTACCTCCTGCGTCTCGTTGAGCAAGTTCGACGATCTCAACAACAAGCATCGCCAACAAACGCGTGAGCTTTCTGTCGCCAAGCAGGAACTGCAAAATCTCCAAGAGGAGAATGCCGAGTTGCTTCGCCAGAATCAGGCTCTTAACGCCAACATGACGGAGATGTCAAATGCACGTATCAGCGCCGAAGCGCGTGTGGAGGATCTTGTGCTGCGTCTCGAACAGCTGCAGAATCAATACGACACTACAATGGAGAACTATGCGCAACAGCTCTCTGGCAAGACGCGCGACTTGACAAAGGCTAACAACTTGCTCACGGCTCGCACCAAGGAACTTGCCGAAAAGGAGGCTGCCATCCGTGCCCAGGAGGCTCAGTTCGCCGAGCAGCAGACTGCGTTGCAACAGCGTCAGGCGGAGTTGGAAGCTGCCGAACAGGCCGCCAAGGACGCTCTCGCCGCCAAGGAACGTGAGATTGAGGAGGTGCGCAACGCCGTCACCAACGCTTTGGTGGGCTTTACCGACAAGGGCCTCAACGTGGAAACCAAGGACGGCAAGGTGTATGTCTCTATGGACAGCAAGCTGATGTTCCCGTCAGCCAGCTGGACGGTCTCCAAAGAGGGCAACCAGGCTATCAAGGAACTTGCCAAGGTGTTGGAGGAGAACGAAGACCTCAACATAATGGTGGAAGGTCATACCGACAACGATGCTTTCAAGGGTTCTACGGCTGTTAAGGACAACTGGGATTTGAGCGTGATGCGCGCCACTTCCATCGTGAAACTGCTCCTCCAATACGGTCCCAAGATCGACCCCGCCAGAGTGGAGGCAAGCGGCCACGGCGAGTTCGCTCCCAAGGTGGAGAACAGCAGCGCCGCCAACAAGGCCATGAACCGTCGCACGGAGATTATCCTCACCCCCAAGATTGAGGATATCTTGAATATGTTGCACTAAGCGCCAAGTATTTTAGGAGGCGGTCGCAGGCCGCCTCTTTTTTTCAAAACAAATCATTATGTCCCGAGGGAAACGCATCTGCGCTGAATTAAAGCAAATCCGCCGCACCATTGCTGAGGAGAACGGCATTCCGTTGGAAATCCCCGAATGTACCTACCAAGGCGAATGTCGGGGCACGTGTCCCCGTTGTGAGTCCGAGGTGCGCTATCTCGAGCGGGAACTTATGCAACGCATCAAGATGGGTCGTGTGGCTACCGTGGCGGGCGTGGCGGTAAGTCTTGCCAGTCTCACCGCTTGCGGTGGTGGCGAAATACCTGCCGATCCTTATGTGCTTCCAGGAGAGATGGCTGTGCCTGCCGACAGTATCGTTCAGCAGAATGATACTATGTCTTCCCCAAAACTCCAATCTCATGATACGTTTCCTGTTGTTGGCGGGGATTTAATAATCAGCCAGTCCGATACAAGTGCTATTGATGACGATGTTATGTGTGGTGGATATGACGACGACTTAGCCTATACTGTTTGTGATGAGGCCCCTGAGTTTCCTGGAGGAATAGAGGCTCTTTATGAATTTCTTCAAGCCAACATCCAATACCCGGAAAAGGCTTTGGCGAATCATATTGAGGGTAAAGTGTACGTGTCTTTTGTTGTAGAGACCGATGGCTCTATCATTTTTTCAAAGGTTTTGCGTGATATTGGTGGCGGATGCGGTCTGGAAGCGTTGCGTGTGGTTCGCTCTATGCCACGATGGAATCCCGGAAAGCGGAGTGGTGAAATTGTAAGAGCACAATACAATCTCCCCATAAGTTTTACATTGCCGGAAGAATGATTATCTAATTTAAGTCAAAGACCTTCCTTTCGCCTCGGCATAGAAAATCAATTTTCTCTGCGCTCGGCTCTTGGAAAGTTCCGCAATGCTGTATTGAGAAGAAATGCTAGCGCTTGTGTGAAATTAGCCAGAATTCTTTTCGTCAGTCTATAATTCGCAAACCGAAGCAAGAGTGTTTGAATATGTAGTTCTGTCGTACCTTCTGTACTCTTTTGACAAGACGACTTTTCACGTAGGACTTGCCTCCTGTGCTATAATGTATCGCTCCTACAGAGCTTATTGTCTTTTCCCTAGTATTTTTTGTACGCTGATAAATTATGCTGCCTTTGTGCAGTGAAAACAAGTGTGGTAAGCAGTGTGATAAGCAGTGTGATTGCAGGTCCGGCCTTAGGAAATTTGCGTATAGAAAAATGGGCTGCGAAAGCGTTAAGAAGCGAATGTGTCTGAGCAAAGCGAGTTCATTCGCTTTAGCTTTCGGAGTTCATTTTTTTAGCAAATTTTCTACAGCCGGGGTATTTTCTCTTTGCTTCGTTTCGCTTTTGTGAAGAAAGCCTGTGGCTTTCGATAGCGGTGCCCTTGGGCATTACGAGCAGAGCGAAGTAAAGCGGAGAATAATAAAGCAAAAGAGAAATGAAGAATCACCTTACAAGCGAAAGAGAAACGAATGGAACTCAATAAAAAACAACGTGCGAAACTTGATTTATTTAATGCTTCTCGCGTGACGGTTCGTTCTTGAGCTTGATCTCAATGGCGACTATCGCGGCGGTCAGTGCCCAGAAGGGAACGCTGAGCTTGTCGGTGTCGAGGAAATTGTTGAAGAATCCGTGAACGTAGTAGGTGAGCAGGCTGAGCGTGAGCGCCAGGGCAAGCTTGCCGAGTGGCTCGTGTGGCGCCATTCTATAGGCGCGGAGGCCGGAAACAAAGGTGAGCCCGAAGATACACAGCACAAAAATGGCTCCTGGAACGCCTTGCTCGGTAAGCGGTCCTATGTATTCGCTATGGGCGTTGCCTAAGTCGCCGAAATCGGTGCTGATAGTGGAACGCTGGTAGGATTTCTGATAGCGGGAGTAGATGTGCTGGTAGGTCCCTGGACCGGAGCCGAAGACGGGATGCTCGCCAAAGATGCGGAAAGCGCACGCCCAACGGTTGAGTCGCTCGAGGTTGGAGGCGTCGGTGGAG
This sequence comes from Candidatus Colimorpha pelethequi, assembly GCA_018064245.1. GTDB lineage: Bacteria > Bacteroidota > Bacteroidia > Bacteroidales > P3 > Colimorpha > Colimorpha pelethequi. Next base: position 31,380 of record JAGHVO010000026.1, on the reverse strand, counting down.
ATGTTGGAGATGGACTGTATCTGCTCTCCGATGTCGAGGGCGGAATCTTGCTGGTTCTTGCCCATCTTGTACATGATCTGGCTTTGGTTCACGAAAAAGAACGAGACTCCGATGCCTACAACGACGGCTATCCAATACCAGCGGATGCGGAAATGAACGATGAAATAGACCATCATGGCGCAAAGCACGCTGAGCCATGCGGCGCGGGAATAGGAGAAGATGAGTCCGACGAGGAACAGCAGGGCGCAGATGATATAGAACAGCTTGGTTTTGCCTTTGGCGCTTGCGGCCAGATAGCAGAACACGGGCAGGAATAGCGACAGGATGGCGCCGTAGGCGGTGTGGTCGTTGTAGAAGGGTTTCATCACGCGGTGCAACACCTGAAGGTCGGACGGACTTTGGATGGTGTGGATGGTGGAGTAGATGACTACCACGGCGAGTCCGAAACCATAGCAGCAAAGAAACTGATTGATGCGTTTGGGATTGCGGAATGTCTGTGCGATGGCGAAATAGAAGGGGATGATGAACCACAACCTGGCGGCAAGATACTTGAAGGATACCCAGGGTATCACCGACGTGATGGCGGTGAGCAGCATCCACACGGTGCCCAGCAAGACGGCTACGGTGACGGGGTGTTTCAGGAATTGATAATCGATAATTGAGGATCGACTCTTGTCTTTGTTGTCGCCGTTTGGGAGCAACAGCCGCACCAGGAAAACTACCGAGAAGAGTATCATCAGTGGTTCGGTGGGCATGGAGAGGTTCATCTTGGAAAAGAACTCCCAGTCAATGGCGAAAGGGGTGCAGAATGCTATCACCATCAACGATAGGTCCATTTTGGCAATGAGCATCCACACGGCAAAAAACGCCAAGGGTAAGGCGAATCCTATATACGCTCCTTGCGTGATGCAATAGGCTGCAAAGACAAAAAACAACAGTGTACAGGATACTGCTGCAATCAGTGTTTTCCTATTGGCTGTTGTTTTCATTCTAAATAAGGAATTCAAGTTCCACGTATTTCTCCACTTGCGAAACTTGGATGGTGATTTAGCGGGATTCTTCGGTGGTCTGGGACTTGATTTCTCTGATTTTCTCTACCACCATCAACAAGAAGAGGAAGAGCAACCAGGTGCTGAGCGTGCCGACAATGGTCACGAGCAGGCGCTTGGGACTGTATTTCTTGTCGGGAACGTTGGCCTTCTCCAACCAGAACTTGTAGTGGATGTTCTCGTTCATGTCCACCTTGGTCTGCGCAGCGCGCGATTGGAGGTTGGCGAGTTCCTGGCAGTTTGCCATAATGAGCTGGTCGTAGCTGCTCTTGCGGTCGGGGTGGGCGCGCAACGAGTCGTTGAGGGCGTTGATGTTCTGCTCAAGTTCGGCGCAGACGCCGGTCATTACGGTGTAGGCGTCTTTGGAACGACCATACTGGATTTCATGGCAGATGGTGTCGTAATGGCTGGCGATGAAGTTCGCCAAGTCGGCGGACATCTGCGGATCTTCGTCAATGACGGATATCTCCACGGCCATGTATTCGGTGCGTTCCACCTTTACGGAATGCATGTAGGTTTTTGCCAACTTGTATTGATATCCGTTTTGGTTGGTGTCGATTTCGTAATGCTCGTAGAGGTTGAACTGCGCATTGGCGGCGAGCATCATGGTGGAGGAACTGAGAATCTGGATGGCGTATTCACAATCACGCTCCGAACCATAGTCCATATAGTCGATGCTGTAACGGTCGGCAAGGATGGCTTTGGAGACTCTGTTGGAATTGGCGGGGAAGATTACTGCGGTGCTTTTGTATTTGGGCGTGGTGAACAATGCCACCAGAAGCGATGCTATAAAAGCGATGCAGAAAACGATGATCAAGGCGTGTTTCCATTTGTTCAGAAACAGCAACGCCTTTGCTCCGTCATTGTTGTTGGTTGTTTGTTCCATCTTGTTGATTTTCTAATTGATAATTAAATGATTCAGTCTTTGGGCTACGACCTTTAATAGGCTACTGCTGGGGTTACGGGTATCTGCTCTATGCCGTCGCTGGCGGGTGCGGCAGGTGCTGCGGATTTGTTGCTGTCCATGTATTCCAATCCTTTTACAGGTCGGTTGCAGTCGCTCATGTTCTCTTGGATGGCTGCCACTTGTTCGGCTGTCATGGCTTGCTCGTCGCCCGTGAGGAACTTCTGTTTCCAGTAGGGGAATGCCTGTGCCAGTTCGCCGCTGTAGTAGAAGTCAAAGCCGATGGCTCCGAAGGTGTAGAGCTGGCCGTCAACACGGATGTGGCTGCCGCCGCAGACGGGGTCTTCCTTGGGAATGGATTGCGAGAATCCAACGTTGAACAAGGTGAAGAGAATGTCGGGGCGGTTGCTGATGTCGTGTCCGGCGCGCTTCCATTGGAGCATGGTTTGGTGGAGGATGCAGCCTGTATAGATATAGGAATAGAGGTGGTTGCGATAATCCACAAGTCGTTTGTAGCGCTCGTTGGAGTGGTCTGCTGTCTCAAAGTCAAGCAGGTTCTCGTAGTGCTTGCCCATGTAGTATTCCGACGAGGGGTCTTTCAGGTGGTCTTCCACCGCCTTGGCGGTGAACTCCTTGATGCCGTTTACGCCGTAGGAGAACTGCGACTGGACGGAGAGTACCTTCACGGGTCCGAGATACTTCTTGAACATCTCGCGCTTGGAGTTGAACAGACGGATCTGTTCGCCGATAAGACAGCCTGCAATGAGGCGGGGTTCCACTCCCGACAGGCGCCCTGCTTCGTTGATGAGGGCGCTGTCGCGGAGGATGGCTTCTTTCAAGGCCTCCCATTCCACGGTGTTCATCCAGGGAATGACGTTGGGGGCTTCTTGTTGGGGCTGTTTGTTGATGATGTTCTCGAGTTTGTTCATCAAGTCAACATAAGCGTTGTTGTCTTGGGTGTAGATGTTGGACGCTGCTATCATGCGGTCGATGATGGTTGGATCGTTCGAGGCTTGTGCGGCGTTCATGATGAGTTTCGCATTGGTGGGGTAGAAGCGGCCATAGGCTGCCAGTTTCGCATATTGTGTGAACCATTGCTCCTCAATCTGTTGCTCGGTGAGGGTGGAGTCCTGAAGGGCTTCCATCTCTTCTACCGACATCAAGTAGCGATAGTTTTTGTCCACTCCGCCTTTGTTGTTGGTCACCCCTAACTGGTAGGCACCCCATGCGCCGAGGATGGCAAATCCGGCGAGTGCAAACAGGAGGATGACAATGTCCAATGCTTTGAGCCATGGACTCTTGCGAGTCCACAACTCTTTTATGCCAAGTTTCTCAGCCATTCTACTTTCTCAAAAAGGGTAACATCCATCAAAATGAAAACGATAGCACCTGCGAGATAACCGGCCAAAGCCAGCGGAGAGATTTTCTTGAGATACCAGATGAAGTCGATCTTTTCCATACCCATTACGGCTACGCCAGCTGCGGAACCGATGATGAGCAAGCTTCCACCAGTACCAGCACAGTAGGCTAAGAACTCCCAGAAGGGATGGTTGACACTAAAGATGAGGTCTTCACCTCCCAAGGGGTACATACCCATGGTAGCGGCTACCAAAGGAACGTTGTCGATGATAGAGGAGAGCACACCGATGATGAGGTCGATGATGAAGAATCCGATAGGCTCGTTGCCGGCTTTGATGTTCAAGAAGGTATCGTTCAGTCCGGTGGCCAACATACCGAGGGCGCCGCAGGTCTCCAAGCAAGCCACGGCCATCAAGATGCCGAGGAAGAAGAGAATGCTGGGGGTGTCGATATGTTCCAAAGTGCTCATGGCTGTGGGCAGCTTGAAGTTCTCTTTGGAGTGTTTGCGGCTGATGATTTCGGTGATGATCCACAGTACGGAAAGACCGAACAACATGCCCAGATAGGGAGGCAGATGGGTGATGGTCTTGAAGATGGGAACGAATACCAAAGCGCCGATGCCGATGAAGAATATCATGTTTCTCCATTTCTTGTCGATCTCGATGCCACAGTCGTCGCTTTCGGGTTTCTCTACGTCACCGTGAAGTTGGGTGCCGAGCAAAAGCACGGGAACAACCATGCAGACTATTGATGCCAAGAGGGTCTTGACCATAATGTTGACGGTTGTAACCTGGCCGCCAATCCACAGCATGATGGTGGTTACGTCTCCAATGGGGCTCCATGCGCCACCAGCATTGGCGGCGAGGATGATCATGCCGGCAAAGAGCCAACGCTCTTTCTTGTCGCCGATGAGTTTGCGCAAGAGGGCGCACATCACGATGGCGGTGGTCATATTGTCGAGTACTGCCGACAAGAAGAAGGTGATGAAACTCAGGGTCCAGAGCAGTTTCTTCTTGTTGCGGGTCTTGATCATGTCGGTGATCAGGCGGAAACCTTGATATTCATCTACCAAGGTGACGATGGTCATGGCACCGAGGAGGAAGAAGACGATTTCTGCGGTAGAGCCCAAGTGGTGGGTGAGTTCGTTCTGCCAAGTGGTGCCTTCGGGAATCAATCCTGCGAAAGTGCTGGCAGAGAATGCATAGAGTGTCCACAGCAAAACGCCGAGGAGTAATGCTGTTGCTGTTTTGTTGATTTTTATCGGGTGCTCAAGCGCGATGCAAGCGTAGCCGATAATAAATGTGGCAATGAGAGCTACTAACATGATAATTTAAAATTGTTATTAATAATTATTGTTTGTTCTAATTAAATGTGGCGTTTTTGAGTTGAGAGCTTAGGGTCTGTTAAGAGTTAAGAATTAAGCGTTATGAATTAAGAAGCCTTGTCACAGTTCTCTATTCTCAATTCAACAACTCAACAATCCAACAACTCAACATTTGTCATCTCGCGGTTCCCTATTTCCTCTTAGCCTGCTGTTTCTGCATCTCTTCGGACATCTTCTGCATTTCTTCGAGACGCTGCTGGAACTTGGATTTTTTCTGCGGAACGTTTTTGTTCTTGACGTCGTAGGCAGCCATGCGGGCGCGGACTTTCTTCTCGCTGGTGAACTTGTGAATCAGAATCATCTGCAACATGGTGAGGGACAGTGAGCAGAAGTAGTAGAGGTTCAGTGCGGCGGACTGGCTGTTGAAGAGGAAGAGCATCATGAAGGGCATAAAGTACATCATGAATTTCATTCCGGGCATGGTGGCTTGGCCTTGCTGGCTCTTCATCGTGTACCAGGTGTAGAGGAACTGTACGCCGAACATCAGCAAGCAGAACAAACTGACGTGGTCGCCATACAGGGGAATGGTGAATCCAAAGTTGAGGATGGAATCGTAGGTCGAAAGGTCGTTACACCACAAGAAGGGTTGCTGGCGCAACTCGATGGATGCGGGGTAGAAACGGAACATGGCCCAGATGATGGGGAACTGAACCAATGCGGGCAGACAGCCTGCCATAGGACTGTAGCCGGCGCGCTTCTGCAGACGCGTCATCTCTTGCTGCTTCTGCATCATCTGGTCTTGGTTGGGGTACTTCTTGTTCAAGGCTTCCATCTCGGGACGCAGGATGCGCATAATGGCGGATCCTTGGTAGGACTTGAATGTCAAGGGGAAGAGTACCAAGCGCAGCAGGAAAGTGAGGATGATTACGATGATGCCGTAGTTCCAGTTGAACTGCTCGAGGAAGTTGAATACGGGAATAATTGCAAAACGGCTGATCCACTGTGTGAGGAAGAATCCCCATCCCAAGGGAAGCATGCGCTCAAAGTCTTTGTGCATGGCTCGCAGGTCGCGGTATTTGCTGGGTCCGAAATAGAAGTTCATCCCCATCGTGTAGTCGGGCTTCGACTCATAGGCGATGCGCATGGTGCTGCTCATGTCGCAGAGATAGTTCATGTTGGTGTCGGCCTTGTCGGTGTTCACCTCCATCTTGGCACTCTCGAAACGATTGTCGGCCATGAGAATGGCGCAGAAGAACTGCTGTTTGTAGGCAATCCACTGCAGAGAACTGCTGGTGCTTTTCTCGGCGTTGCCGCCACGTTTCAACTCGTCCACATTGTCCTTGCTGGGCTTGTAGAAGATGTTGCTGTAGAAGCGTTCGGGGTCTTTGTTGGGGTTGCGGCTGTTGCGGGCGCTGGGATCGACTTTCTCCTGGCGCAGCATACGGTTGCTCCAACTGAGGTCCATGTCGGGGTTTGCCTTGACGGCTTGATCCAGGTTGTGGAAAACAATGTCGAAATCAACCTCGTAGCTGTCGCCGTTTACTTGGTAGCGATATTCGAGGTAGCTGTTGCCGTCGTTCACGCTGTCGTTGGAGGCGAAGGCGCGGAAGCTGATGGTCAAAGAATCGTCCTTTGCCACGGTAATAGGCTCGCCGGCGACAATGCGTTTGCCATCAATAAAGGGTACGAAATAGAGGTCCTTGCTCTGCACCAGTTTGTTGTCGGTGGTGTAGAACATCAGGTCAAGGTTGTCTTCCGAGGAGGAAACCAACTGCAACGGACGTTTGTCGAAGGTTGTATAGTCGTTGAGTATAACCTCTTGCACCATGGCACCTTTGGGGGAGATGGCAATTTGCATGAGGTCGTTGTTGATCTGAACCAGCTGGTTGTCGCCGTCGCCGCTTGCGTTGAAAGCGCCCATGTCGATGCGGTTGGCAAGTTGCATCTGCTTGATGGCGTCGCTGTCGCCCTGCTCAATTTTGGCTTGGAGCTCTTGCTGGATTGCTGCCAAACTGTCGGCAAGTGCTACAGAGTCGTTGTAGGCCTGAACGGCGGAATCGTGGCGTGCCTGCATTTGGGCCATCTCTTCTTTGGAAGGAGAAACCCACCACATATAGCCCACGAAAATGAGGAAGATAAGTACCAGTCCGGTGATAGAGTGTTTGTTCATAAATGAGTTTTGTTTAGGCGTTTTTCTTGCTTGGGCGGCATCCATGAAAATCGGATTTTCGCTTTCGGCTTGTAAAAAACGTTGTTTCTTTGATGCGTTACTTTTGTCGTTTTATATTATTATATAGCATTTTATATAAATAGGTACTAAATAACAATAAATTGCAAAAGTACGACATTTTTTGCAATAAAACGGACCTAATTTGCTTTTTGGTTGTTTTATTTGAAAATTGGTGTGGATTGGGTCGCTTGGACTCTTTTTTCAATCATTTCAAGTGTCCTTCGTATACGGAATGTTTCCGATTGGTTTTTGCTATTTTAGATTATTGATTTATATAATGTTGCAAAATATTTTGCATAAGGTTGATAAACGTTTATAACTTTGTATTATCACTTACAATCTTTTTGTTACCTTTGCAAAAAACAATTTTTAACAGATATGAAAACAACTACTGAATTACAAACTATTGCTACTCAGATTCGCAGAGATATTCTCCGCATGACAACGGCTGCAAAATCCGGCCACCCGGGCGGCTCTATGGGTACCGCAGATTGGATGGTTGCGATGCAGTTCAACATCATGAAGCACGACCCCAAACATTTCACCATGGACGGCAAGGGTCAGGATATGCTTTTCGTGTCGCAGGGCCACATCACGCCGGTCATCTACAGCACCATGGCGCGTGTTGGCTATTTCCCCGTTGAGGAACTCAAAACTTTCCGTAAGTTTGGTACCCGTCTCCAGGGTCACCCCTCTACCGAGCACGGTCTGCCTGGCATCCGTATGGCTTCAGGCTCTCTCGGACAGGGTATGTCGGTAGGCATTGGCGCCGCTTTGGGCAAGAAAATGACGGGCGACGACTCTTTGGTCTATACCCTCCACGGTGACGGCGAATTGCAGGAAGGTCAGATTTGGGAAGCTGTCATGTTCGCTGGCGCTAAGCATGTGGATAACTATATCGCTACCATCGACTTCAACCATCAGCAGATTGATGGCACTACCATGCAGGTCATGGACCTCGGCGACCTGAAGGCTAAGTTTGAGGCTTTCCAGTGGAAGGTTGTCGTGATCGCTAACGGCAACGATATGCAGCAAGTGCTCGACGGCATGGCTAAGGCAAAGGCTCTTACAGGTCAGGGCGCTCCCGTGGCTGTTATCCTCACCACCGAAATGGGCTATGGTGTCGATTTCATGCAGGGCATCAACAAGTATCACGGCGCTGTCGTAAGCGAGGAGGATCTCCCCAAGGCTTTGGCTCAGCTGCCTGAAACTGAACTCGGCGATTTCTAATTCTTGGTATAAATAGGTCTTACGTCTAAGGTCCAATCGCTTTGAAACGTCTTCTTGCCATATTGTTGCTTTTGACTGTCGTCTTTTCGGCATCGGCGCAACGGAAAAAACCGAAGCCCGTACCCGACAAGACGCGTGTGCTGCTCATTTTGGACTGCTCCAACAGCATGTGGGATCAGTGGCAGAGCGACTCCAAAATCAAGGTCACGCAGCAGGTGATGCTCCATTTCATCGACAGCGTGGCGGCGCAGAACGACATTGATGTCGCTTTGCGTGTGTTCGGACATCTCAACAAGGATGCCTATGGAACACGTCTGGAGGTGCCTTTCGGCGAGGACAACAGCTACAAGCTGCAGAGCAAAATCAAGACTTTGGTGCCCAACGGCGGCTGTACGGCTGCGACGGCGCTCACCGACGCATTGCACGACTTTCCCGTGTCGAAGAACTCTCGCAACATCATCCTTATCATCACCGATGGCATCGACGACAGCGACGGCAGTATCTGCAACGTGGCGCGTCAGGTTCAGCTGAGTGGCATCGTGGTGCAGACTTTCATCTTGGGTATCGGAAACCCGAGCGACTTTGACCGTGAACTGGATTGCGCGGGCAAGTTTACTTACGTCCCCAACGAGGAACAGTATGCCGATGCGTTGTACAGCATCTTCAAACTCTCCGACGAGAAGGCTTTCGTGATGATGGAACTCGAAGATAGCGAGGATCAGCCGCTTGACGGTGATGTTCCTGTGGCGTTCTACGACAGTCAGACGGGTGTGGTGAAATATCTTACGCGTTGCATGGGTGGCGTACAGGACACTTTCGAGGTGGATCCGTTGGTGACTTACGACCTGACTTTCTTCACGCAGCCTGTTACAACGTTGCATCATGTGGAGTTTGCGCCTGGCGTGGTTTCCCGACTGGCTGTTGGTGTCAGCCAAGGCCAGTTGCGCATCCGTCAGGAACAGCAGCGGGTCACTTGGCCTGTTCCGAAGGCTTCCGTGGTGGTGCGTCCCAGCGGTGAATCTCAGATTCTTGCCACGCAGCAGGTGGGTGAGACGAAATCGTATCTCTCTGGCGTCTATGATGTTGATGTGCTTTGTGTTCCTCCAATCAAGTTGAAAGGGGTGGAGGTGCGCGAAAAATCCAATACCGACCTCTCGATTCCCATGCCTGGACTGCTCACGATTTCTAAGCCCAAGCAGATTTTGATAGGAAGTATTTTTGTGGTGGAAGAGGGTGTGCTGACCTATGTCTGCGACCTGAATCCTAACGCCGTCAACGAACGTTTGGTGCTGCAACCGGGCGAATACCAGCTGGAGGTGCAACAGCAGAACAAAATGGATTCCAAGTCAGTAAAGACGTATAAGTTCAAGATTGATGCCGCCAAGCAGACGGATTTGGTGCTGTGATGGAGGTGAATGGACATCATTATATAAACACTTTTATTCTTAATTCTAAATTTTTAAATTATTTCAATAATATGCGTACATACGAAAATCAAAAGTCAAAAGAGCTCCGCGCTGGTATGGGCGAAGGTTTGGTGGAGGCTGGTAAGCAGAATCCCGATGTCGTCGCTTTGACCGCTGACGTGAAAGGCTCTGTCAAAATGGATGGTTTCGCAAAGGAATTTCCCGACCGTTTTGTCCAGTGCGGTATCGCTGAGGCTAACATGGTCGGCATCGCCGCCGGTCTTTCGCTCTGCGGCAAGGTTCCCTTCGTGGGCGGTTTCGCCGAGTTCGTGACGGGTCGTGTCTATGACCAGATTCGTCAGGTGCTTGCCTACTCCAACAAGAACGTAAAAATCTGTGGCTCCCACGCTGGTATCTCTCTCGGTGAGGACGGTGCTACCCACCAGACTATGGAGGACATCGCCTTGATGAAGGCTTTGCCCAACATGACGGTGCTTGTTCCTTGCGATTTCAACCAGGCCAAGGCTGCCACCATCGCCGCCGCCAAGCATGTAGGTCCCGTTTATCTGCGTCTCGGTCGCTCCAAGATGCCCAACTTCACCGAAGAAGGCGCTCCTTTTGAGATTGGCAAGGCTCAGTTGCTCAACGAAGGTAGCGACGTTACTTTGTTCGCTTGCGGACATCTGGTATGGGAAGCCCTCGAAGCTGCCAAGGCCCTCGAAGCTGAAGGCATCAAGGCTGAGGTCATCAACATCCACACCATCAAGCCCCTCGACAAAGAGGCTATCATCGCTTCCGCTCGCAAGACCCGTGCCGTGGTTACCTGCGAAGAACATCTTTTCAATGGCGGTTTGGGCGACAGCGTAGCGCAGACTTTGGCAATGAACTGTCCCACTCCTATGGAGTATGTGGCTGTTGACGACAAGTTTGGCGAGAGCGGTACTCCCGACGAGATGCTCACCAACTACGGTCTCCGCGCCAAGAACATCGTTGAGAAGGTTCATGCAGTGCTGAAAAGAAAATAATCTATGCGCAAAAATATCGCGGTTTTTTGTGCCTCCCACAAAGGCGCAAACCCTAACTATGAATCAGCTGCCCAAAATCTTGGGCAGCTGATTGCTAATCAGCGCCGTACGTTGCTTTATGGCGGCAGCAATTTCGGCTATATGGGCGTGGTGGCCAAAGCGGCCTACGAGGGTGGGGCAGAGGTGGTTGGCGTCATTCCCACCATCTTCTCCGACGAGGTCATCTATTCCCAACCTGTATCTGAATTGGTTAAGGTGAAGAATATGGCGGAACGCAAGCAACTGCTCATCGAGCGCTCCGACGCCTTCATCGCCCTGCCGGGTGGCGTGGGCACTTTGGACGAAATTACCGAGGTGTTGGTGGCAAACCAACTCCACCAGTGTGACAAACCAATCGGATTGCTCAACATTGACGGGTATTACAATCTCTTCATGCAACTGATAGACCACATGCTTTCCGAAGGATTGCTCCGTCCTGGATTGGAACGTTTAATATTTGTTTCCAGTTCGCCGGAGGAACTACTTGCCCAGTTGGATAACTATGGGGCCGTGAACTGTGATCAGTGAGTTGTGAACTGTGGATGGTTCCAAGTGATTGATTATAACTGTTAACTTTCAACTTAATACTGACTCTCAACTCTCAACTAATTATACACTTTCTTGTGAACTACATTCTGACAAAGAGCAAGTACATTCGTGGACTTCAGTGCGAGAGGGCGCTTTACTTGGATGTCTATAATCCCAAGTTGGCATACTATCCGCCTGAGGTATTGGCGAAATTCCGCCAGGGGCGCGATTTTGAGGCTTCTTTTCGGGATCGGTTTCCTCAAGGTATGAACCTCAGTAAGTTGTTGGGTTGGAAAATGGACCAATATCCCGTGCTGACGCGCGAAAAACTTGCCCAAGAGGGCGAAGTAGTCCTTTTTGAAGCGGGATTTATCTACGACGACGTGTTGGTGCTTGCCGATGTAGTGCACAAACACGACGACGGTACGATTGACGTCTATGAAATCAAGAACGGCACCTCGGCAAAAGAGGTGTTTCAAAACGATTTGGCAGTGCAGCACTACGTTCTGTCGCATTGCTTGGACGGTCTGAATCATTTCTACCTTCTTTACAACGATGGCAACGACGGCTTTGTGCAGGAGGACTTTGCGCAGCAGTCGGTGGCGTTGCATGCAACCATCGCTGAAACCATCGCTCGTTTCAAAGAGGTGCTGCAGGGATTTGAACCAGAGGTGTCTATCGACGAGCATTGTGATCTGCCCTACGCCTGCCCTTATCGTCGCTACTGCGAGCGAAAGAAGTGAATTTGTGAATAGTGAACAGCGATTAGTGACTGGGAAAGTTTAAACTTTTAACTCTTAACTTTCAACGGTCTTTCAACTAATTAATGCTCAGTTTGATAAGTTCTAAGCTCTCGGCTCGTCTCCCTGATTTTTAATTAAACCTCAATTCTCAGTCGCTGGTCGTCAATCATTAGTTGCTGCTTCATTGATAATCTCAATAGGTTTATTGATTTTGTCAATGTATTTTTTATTTTCTATTCAAAAATATGTTAGTACTTTTGCATTGTGAAAAAAGGTAGAAGCGACCAGTGATCAGTGATTGGTGAATAGTGAATTGATCTTTAAATCAACATATCAATAGTTCAACAAATCCCCAATTCTCAATTATTATGACCCTCCAGCAATTAGAGTACATCGTGGCAGTGGACGCTCATCGTCACTTTGTTAGGGCCGCCGAGTCTTGCGGCGTAACCCAGTCCACGCTCAGTTCACTGATTAAGAAACTCGAAGACGAGTTGGATGTCGTGATTTTCGACCGCAATTCCCACCCTGTAGAGCCAACGTTGGCGGGTATGCAGGTCATCAGTCAGGCGAAAGTCATCCTCTACAATTCACGTCAGTTGCAAGAAATGGCGCTCACCGAACGACAGCGAGTGGGAGGAAAGCTTCGCATGGGAATCACGCCAACCATCGCCCCGTACATCTTGCCCAAGATGTTTTCTTATCTGCGGAAAAACTATCCCGAAATCATCATCAGAGCGCGGGAACTGAATCGCGACGAGATTCTTTTGAAGTTGCGCAAGGCTGAGCTGGATATGGCCATTATGTCGTTGGCGCACAAGGAGGACGACCTGCTGGAGATCCCGCTCTATCATGAAAAGTTGGTGGCGTATGTCTCGCCGTTGGATCCTTTGTACCAGCAGGCTGAAATCAATTCCCACGAGATACCGCGCGAGCGACTTTGGGAGTTGAAGCAGGAAATCTGTTTCCAGGAACAGCTGCCCGAATTTTGCGATGAGGACAACTCTCACAAGGCTGTTTTTGAGTCGGGCTGTATGGCGGCATTGGTCATGATTGTTGATGCGAATGGCGGCTACACTGTAATGCCGGAACTGCACATCCCGCTGTTGCGGGAGACTATGCAACGCAACATCCGCTCGTTGGTCAATCCTGTTCCCACTCGTGAGGTGTCGCTCTTCGTCCGTAAGGACTACGTCCGTGAAGGCATGCTGAACGTCATCGCCGATGCCGTCAAGACCATCGTCCCACCCGAAATGCTCGACGAACACATCAGCAAATACAAGATCCGACTATAGTTTGTACTCGCATTTGCAGACCATTGTAAAAGACATATTTTTCTGAATAACGAGAAAAGCTGCTTGAAATCTTCAGGCAGCTTTTTTCAAATAAATCCCCATTTTTGTGCAAATTTCTTTGTCCGTTTTTCGGCTTTGGCATATTTTTTGATGTCGAATTATTGAAAAAATTGATTCAAAATGTTTACAAAGAAGACCAAAGCCGTAAAAGATTTTATTTCTCAAGATTTTCCAGGTGCTAATATTAGCATTAAAAAAGTTGGTGTATGGAAAAAATATGAATTGTATTATTTCGAAGTAGAAAATTATCTAATCGATTTTGCTTTTCCCATACAATTCACGATGGTTGATGATAATTGCAACGTTAGAATTATGACCGAGGAAGAAGCCGAAGAATACTATATTGAAAGTGTCAAAAATCCAAACCTAAACTACTTCCCGTAAGCAAATACAAGATCCGACTATAAATTGATTTTGTGTTTGGGTTCTGCATCTGCCATTAGATAATCCGACGCAACCATCGTTGTCATCGAGTCAGACTCTATAGGGCGGAATGGTTAATTGGCTTGTTATGCTGTACTTACGGCGCTAATTTAAAACGGCTTCTTAATACAAGAAACCGAAAAGCCATAAGGGAATTTTGTTCCCGAAGCCTACTTCAATGCCATCTGCGGCTACAAAACTATTCTCGATGTTGCGTATTTGGGCAAAGCCCTTGTCTTTCCCTCCGACTTCAAACAGATAGGTGTTGTCCACCAATAGGTCTCCCTGCTTTGGTTGCTGTATCTGGTGAGAATGAGCAATCGACATCGCCAAAAATGACTCCCGCATTGTCCCTATATCCGTATTGCCGCTCAAAGCGTGCATCACATTGGGATTGTCAAACAGTATTTTATCGGGTTTTCCTATCGACTTCATCCCTTTGCTGTCATCCCTCAGTTGGCGTATCAATGAAGCTCGCTCCATCAGAGACAAGAGCCGTATGAGCTGATTGCGAGTAACGGATATCTTTTCACATATCGACGTGATGTTTAGCGTGAAAGGGACCATTTGAGACAATAACATCAGCAGACGTTTTACCTTTAGCAGGGTCTCATATTCTACTTTCTCTACGGCGGGAATGTCATTCTCTATTATTGTAGATATCACTCGTTGCAACCTTTCCCTATAACTATCTTGAGACGACACTTCGACAAAGAAAGGATAGTATCCACATTGTATATATTGTTCAAAATAAGGAAGTATTTTTATCTGCGAGGTGATTTCAGCAGCCCGTTGTACATGATGAGTCAGTATCTCTTCCAACTGAAGCGTTGGCAATGTCGCTACGCCTTTGAGTTCGAGATACTCCCTAAATGAAAGACCGTGCAAATGGTACATTCTTACCCTCCTTGAAAGGTCGGCTTGAGCGTTGTCTATCTCCAATAATGACGAACCGGTGAAAACAATATGCAGTTTGGGATAGCTGTCGTAGCTGTTTTTTATCTCGCGCACCCATTGCGGGTAGCGGTGTACTTCGTCAAGGAATAGGTGTGTCACGCCGTGGGTATAGAGATACTCCACCAGTTCAGAGAGGGTGTGGCTGCTGAACCACATATTGTCCAACGAAACATAGAATGCCTGGGATCTTTCTGGAAATGATGTCTTTATATGTTGAAGCAACATTGTGGTCTTTCCTACTCCGCGAGACCCCTTTATCCCAATCAGGCGTTCTTGCCAGTCTATAGTACCATACAGATATCTCTTGAAGTTGTCCGATACCTCATCAATACTTCTATTGTACGCAGATACAAGATTTTGCATATACAATCAATTTATGATTCCATCTGCAAATGTACGTTTTTTTTTTTACAAAGAAAATATTTTGTGTGTTTTCTTTCTTTACAAAGAAAGATTTTAGCATCTTTCTTTTCTTTGCAAAGAAAGATTCCTGTTTCTGACAATCATTTCCGCTGTTTCAATTATTCAAGATTCCTAAATACAACGCTCTTTTTGTCAAAACGGAACCTAATGCGTCCTCCTATCTGCCCAATCGGTTTTTTTTCAATGAAAATGTCATTTGAATTCACATTGATTTCAGTATGGACTATCAAATAACCATAAAATAAGTAGTGCTCTATCTGTTAATAATTTACAAATATTAGCGCAACAAATTTCTTAATCGTATCAAATAAAAATAGGCCCAAATTATGGCCACTTTTATGGCCGATGATTATTGGTTTTCACCTATTTGTAATTGACCGACTACATTCTATTTTGTACCTTCTTTTGCATAGTATCCTCCTGTCTTGTCTGAATCTCGATGCTCAATCAAACCCTCTTTCACAAGGATAGCCAAATATCTACTGGTTGTAGCGACACTTTTCCCAGAGATGTCGGAAATGCCTTTACGCTGGATACCTGGATTTAGACGAATAATCGTGTATGTTGTCATCACATCATCATTTAGTGTATCATTTAGTGTATCATTTAGCGTATCATTTAGTGTGTCATTTGCATCTCTATCCTTCTTATTAGGTAAAGGAAGCACCAATTCCACCTCATCAACTTCAATCTTGTTTTTCAATTCGGGATCAGCCCATCGAGCTTCATTCCAAGCAGATATGATGGTTGGGAATCCAGACCCGACGTTTTCCCCATAACCAATCATACGGAGCATATTTTGAATTCTTGGATTACGAGCCTTGGAATTTCCGCCTTCGTATATCATCTCGATAGGTAGTTTCAGTAGTCCAGGATTACGAAAACACAACCTGTCGTCGTGTTTCTCAACTCGTAATATTCCGGCATCCATCAACAAGTCGGAGTGTATGATGGCATTTGTGAAGGCTTCTCTCACCGCCTTGTGCTGTGGTGTGTCATCCACTCTCTGTATTCCTTCCATACGGAATGGTCTTGGAAGGTCTGCCGTGACTTTCGGTATTACCCTGCTGAAGAACTGATAGAGGTTATTCTCCCAACGTCCATCGTATGTCAGTCTGTCACTATAACGTTCATCACCGATGAGATTGCAGAAATCGATGTAGTCCATCCTAAAATTGGCGAACCGCTCTTGCACCGATAATCCTTTGCCAAACATCATCAGTCCAGCCATTGAAAGTCCTTCTTTTCCTGTAGCCCTATCAACAATATAACCACCAAGATTCTTGAGAAACGTTTTGTCATCGGCCTCATTCCATACGTGCCCCTCGTTCCTATATTGGAATAGGGTACGGTAACGGCGCAATGTGTCAATGTCGATATCGTTCATATCGTAGTGCTCCAGCAGCATACCGTCGTTTCCGTCTTCAAACGAGTCTCGTATCATTGCCCTTACCTGACGTTCTGTACAATGATAATCACCTTCGTGGTTTCGTCTATAAGTCCCTTTATACACATTGCCATTCAGGTAAATGGGTTTCATTCTCCAATCTGCTTGTGGCACATGGATACATACTATCTGCACATCGTTTATCTCGACAATATTCACATCCTCGCTAATAAGGATATTTTCGTTTACCTTATCGCTGTTGAGGGTGTTCCAGAAGTCATTGACAATCTTCTGTGCATCATCTACACCAACTATTTGAAAACGTTTTGTTATATCTGTTTCTTTACGATTCTCTTCAATACCCAGCAGAATCACACCACCGATGGTGTTGGCAAATGCAGAATATGTTTCCCAAACAGATTTCGGAACTTCGGATTTTGCACGCTTGCACTCAAGGATTGTACACTCGCCTTTTATCAGCGTATTGTTTATATCAGTTTGATTCATATGTTGTCATAGTGTTTATTACAGACGAAATTTATCTTTGATGAATCATTTTTGAGTATTCTTCACTATCTCGTTCATACTGGACTTCTTTTCGGAGAGAATTTATTTGGCGTTGTGCCCATTCTTGTACCGTTTTGTTTGGATGTTGAAGATATGGAGTTAGGATGTCTTCTCTGGAGGCAATATAATCGGCAAAGGAGTCCGATGCTGACCCGCAATAACTGTATGTTCCCAGATTACCACTAAAACCTCTCAACATATCCTCCCTGTCACCAAAATTGTCGCATAACCACCAAAAAAAAGTATCTTGTGGCTGTTTGTCAGGTTCAACGACAGGACACATTTCTGCCATACGTTCTGGCAATGTTTCAGGATACTTAATGCATGCCCGTTTTAAGGACTCATAGTCACATTTGAATAAAGGCCCAACCCCGTAACCGAAGCCAGACCCCAAACTATAGTGGACTTCCCAATAGTATTTCATTCTGTCGTCATTTGCGGCAATATCTTCAAAAAAACGTTCAAGAATGACGTTCTGATATTTTGGCAGAAGGGTTTCGTATATCTTATCAAAAGGATTGTGAATTGTTATTTTATTGGATGATAATACAGAAACAATTTTTTTATGAACCTGAAGAGCGAAATCTGGACGATAATGCATTCCCAATATATCGCTCATTAGTTCCACAACTTGATGAGCAGTATTGAATGTCTTTCCCATATATGAATAAGACAAAACAATCCTTTCTATTTCGCTCAGTATATTGTCATCACTAATGGATTGGACATTGTTAAGCAAAATACCATTTGTAAAATAGGGGAAAACGACTTCATCTTCATCTATTTCCTCCTGAAGAAGCTCCTTTGTTATAGTCAAGATACTATCCAGTCGATATTGCCAGCTATATCTACGAAGGTAGTTGTCAATGCAATAATTATCATAGTTCCCTTGCTTATACTTTGAAATAACAACAGGTAATAACGAATGACTATCGTCGTCAATAATTCCTTCTATTGAAGCGGACAACCGATAATATGAATTATCGTATAACTTTGATTGGAAGGACTGCACTAAATCAATGTACCTGTCATTCCTTTTTTTACATAGTTCAATACAATACTGAGTAATAAATGGACTTTCAAAATTGGGGTCTTCTTGAATTACACAATTGAAAATGGCCTCAAGGATTTCTTTGTGGGTTACTATTGAAATGTCTTTATTATTAACAATCCTTTGAATCATCCAATGACTTTGGAACTCCCAATCTTTTAAAATCCTTGGCAATTCGTCAGTCAAATATATTTTCTTTTCGACAAATTCTCTTGCATAAGGATCCATTACTTGATAAATCTCTTTATGAAGTTGTTCAAAATTCTTTCGATTTTCCAAATATTGGTTTTCGATTGCATCTTTAACGCGAAGAATAAAAGACTTTGGTTCAAATAGATTAAACCATTTTTTAGAATCAATAACCTTATCTTCTTCGTTTTTACTCCAATAATTAATGTTATAACGCAAGGTCTTTCTAATCTCTGGCCAATCGTAGTTGCATTTTTCCCCATAATAGGTCAATAGTTTCGTCAAGGTCTGTATGTCATTTAAGTGGTAGTAGTCGGAAATATGTTCGTTCACAATCTTCCTTATTTTAGTATCGTATTCATTTGTACGCTCAGAAATCGATATTAGGATATTCGCACATTTGTCCCAATACTCATGCACCTCTTGGTATGTTGGGTTGTAATCATTGTCAACCTTTGTTAGCGATTGAGATATTCCTGAAGTATCAAACCACGAGAAATCACGAGATTTAAAGGCTGCATCAATAGCCCTTACAATAATCGCCGTGTACTCTTTTTTATCTTGGTTCTCTTCAAGTATTCCTATCCTCGAAGAAAGTGGTGCATTTGTTCCCGCCAATAGAATATGGAATAGCTGAACAAAAACACCTGATGAGTTATTTGAGAATGATTCATTTTCAGCATCTGAGAGTATTAGTAATGACTTCGCAACAAAAGGGAATGCGTCTTTGCTTAATATAGCGATTCGTTCCAAAGCATATACAAGATTTCTTCTTATATCATCAGTTACGTTTTTTTCCAACCAATCCTTATCCGTCTCCCTATTGGCAAGCAAGCCATGAATGTTCTTTGCAACCATGACAGGGCTCACTGTTCCCATCGAGAGAAATAGCCGTGAGCCTGCTTCGGAGAACGCTATTCTCTCATCGTGAAAAAAACCATTGTCAAGATTATGCAATTTGTCAAATAGCTCTTTTGCATTACTATAGTCTTTCATGTTTTCTATTCGAGAAGAGAATGCTCGGACAAGTCTATTTGATAATGAGCTATCTTGTTGGTTAAGGTTTTCTAAAATACCAGGTAAACTGTCTCCGTATTCCGTCAACCAGTATTCCGTCAACCATTCTGCAAGTGGTTTGGGCCGAATTCTAATACAGTTACCTTTATATTCAATTAGTTTCCTTTTTTTGAGAAATATGTTAATGGTATCACTAAAAACAACATCTACAATATTCTGATTTGCAAAGATATGATGAATGTTGCAGTTGTTTTTCACATATTCATATTCATCGTCAACAGGATCGGAATAACCTAAAGGATTAAAGAGTGCGATAGACTTCAATACCTTTTCTTGATTTTCGTTTTTACGGTTTCTACCTCTTAACAACTCTTTGAGGAGAGCATCTGAATTGTCAATTCTTAAAGTACCTCTGTTCTTATATGCGTCTATCATCAGCACAGCCATATATGGAATATTACCAGCATACTCCTTTATAATTCCAACTATGTTTTCATCCTGTGCAATTCCTTTCTCTGTTTCGATAAGTTTGTTTACCACCTCTTTTGCTTCATCATACTCGAATTGTATCAAGACATCACCATCTACTTGCTCCTCATCACATGACAGTTCGTTGTTTATCGTTATTAATCTGTTATCGATTCCATGTGTTCTAATGATCTTTTTTAGTTTTCTTCGTTGGTCGTTGTCGCAGTCGTCAACAATTATAGTGCAATCTGGTCTGTCTCTAACAAGAGTTCTCAATGGATCGGTACAGTTTGCTGTTGGAGAATAAAACACATTATCTTCATTCTTAAATGCCTCCATAATAATACGGGTCTTCCCCATTCCAGAAAGTGCTAAGAAATGAATGTTCTGAATAGAAGAATCTTTGAGTGTTTTCATTATTTCCTCAATTCTTGCACATGTTACGAAATCCATTTTAAAAAACACATCTGTTACTTCGGCAATATACTTCTCAATCGTCGTAAATGGAGATATCCTCTTTAAAAAGTCTTCCTCCTGTTGCTTATGTTCTTGTTGCGCTCTCTTTATTGCCGACTCTGCAGACTCCTCTTTAGAGGGTATCTTCTTGTAAAAAATACCTGACCCATCTCCTATATTTCCATAATTTTTGTCTTGATTGAAAAATTGTCCGTTTTCTTGTTTGTACAAAACGGCCTCAATATGGTCCGGATAGTATGAAACAATATGGAATGCGTTTTGAAAATCTACAGACATTATATCATTGTTGGCAATTAATGAACCGGCTGTTCTAACATGCAAAAAAGAATAACCAGTATCTATGTCCATGAAATAAACGTTTGAACTATGAGTGTGGCCAACAAAAAAAGCATCGTAGTTTTCAGCAATCATTTTCGCGACTTCGTCTTTCTCAAATTCAGGCAATTCAAGATAATCATAGTGCGTAATTGCTAATTTTAGCTGACAATCTTTAATTTTTTCATGAGATTTTCTAATTTGGTCTTTTCCTAAGACAATTTTGTTTGTGCGCTTTGATTCTTCGTTATACCTCCATACCGTGTTTAAAGATGTGATCCCAATAGATTTTCCTTTAATTTCATATAAGAAATTTGAAGCCAAAATACCATAATGATATCTATCACCCATATTACTGGTATAGAATTCTTTTTCAAAATTTTTCACGTCTTCTATTCTCTGTGTTGCCCTGGGAAGCTCTGGACCTTTGATAAATTGGCTCACTTGATCCTCGTTATTCATAGATTCGTTCTCAATTCCAACATCCTCATAATGATTCACTTTTTTTGTATTCACATCATGATTGCCAGGTGTAAATATGAACCTATCCGGAGAAATTTTTAATTTAGAACAAATAGAATCAATAACTATTTCTTTGAATGTACTAAAGGCTTCGTTTATCCCTCCTACAAAATCTTTTCCGCCTTTATCTATCATATCTCCAGAAAAGACAACAAGGTCAATCTGTTGACCTGAGCCTATAATAGCGTCAATTAAATAGTTCAATAACGTCTTGGCATCTTCAACATATTTTCCGTTCAGATGGAAATCAGAAATATGAAGAATTCTGATAGGGGAAACATCGGTATTATCCTGTTGCATCTCTGTCTATATTATTTTATACAATGGCTAATCAAATTCATGTTTTAATAGGATGATAGTAATGTTGATGACATGGAAACTTCAATTATTCTTCCACAGGGTAAGTCTCGTCGTAAATTTCTGAGAGCAGGCGGCCTTTGTGGGTCCAATAGGCACCGGGAGCGACATACCACTTTGAGCCTTTCAGATCTCGAGTCACGGCACTGATGGCCATTTCTTTCCCCATTGTGCATTACTGTTCTGTCGGTATAGACAGAAATTGTTACCTCAGGATTCTCTTTCCAATTCAAAATATCACCCTTTTGCAAGCCCATCTGGAAGAAATTCAGTGGCGGACGATGTATTTGTGCTTTCTTTGAGGCTGCACGGTCATCCTCTGTTAAATCATTGTCGATTTCAACTACCACATCTTCAGTAATATCAACATGGTGGAATAGTTCAAGGATGGCTTTTGCCTGTTCAACCTGAATACGGAAAAACTCACGGTTAGCATTGATACGCTGTGGGGCGAAAGCGGTGTGTAATGCTTTCTCTATTTTGCCACAATCATCTTTCTTTACTCGACAAGCGAATTGACATTCAAATGGCACGGGTACTCCAGTGGTATATAGTTCCCGCATTCGCTTGTCAATGTCTTCCTGCGTGGTCATTCCAATCTTAACCAACCCTGGCATTGCTGGATTTGTCAGTAAGTAAACAATTCCGTATCCCATATTATCCATTATTTTAAATACTTATCAAGGATATCTTGCTTTTTGATAGAACACTCCGATGCTTCTTTATATCTTTCATCGACTATTTTACATTCAGCAACAATCTTCTGCTGAATATTCATTGGCGGTTTGGGTATCAAGAAACCCGGTATGGCTTTCTTGTCACCACGGGGCATTTTGAGCCCGGTCTTGCCCACCATCATGTAATCAAAGAAAATATCCAGCGAAAGTATTGTGTGAAGGTATTGCGTATCATACTCCTTCTGTTTGTTGTTTCTAAACACAAGTACGTCATTTGAGCAGCCTCCGTCACGATTGGACAACCAAATCTTTTTTAAATAAGGACGGATATTTGAGACAAGAATATCTCCAGTCTTATATGCTGTAACTCTTTCAATGTCGGGTAGCTCACTTGCTGGCTCTACACCAGCTCTGTTTTGTAACATATTGGCGGTAGTAACATAAGTGGATACATCAATAGAGCTACTGCTAACCTTATCTGTTACATAGGGTGCAATAGTCCCCAATTTTTCGGATGGATATTTGCTTTCAATTTGTGGATAGGAAAGAATGGGAGTGGTTTTAATCTCTTTGTTGAAATCGGAGCGTGAGAAATCAATCAAATCAACTAACGAATAAACCTCCACGTTGGATGACAATTCGTCAGGTATTGTTATATCATCGCCTGTAAACACCGTACGAATAATACTGTTTATCTTTTCCGGGTCGTAAAGGTTTGCCGGATTGAACAGCGGCGTGCTTATCCCATCAATGCCTCGTATTTGCTGTATGGTACAATCCTCATCATCACCATCATTTTCATCGTTATTCTGTACGTTTACATTGAGATATTTAATACCTTCGCTTCCCTTGCTGTCACTCCATTCATAGCCAAGGAATTGCTTCATTTCAGTATTTGTGGAAGGCGATTTCACAATCACAACAGGATTTGTTACGGTAGCACACAGCAGGTAATAATAAACCTTCTCCCGTTCTATGGCTGTTATAAATTGGAGGAATGCCAAAGTTTCCTCTTTTCGCTGCAACTCCTCAGCCTGTCTTCTGTAAACTTGGGTATGCTGACGGCTGACAAAACGTGAACGAATTTCCTTAGCTTCGTCGCAAATACCTTTCATTGCATTGCGTCCGTTACCAAAGAATGCTGTATGATAGACTTGAATTGTATCGTGGTTCATGAACGATTCTGTAAGTGTTCCAGAAAGGAAAGCACGATAGTCGTCCAACGAATACCCTAAATGTTCACAGTAGGCATCAAGCAGGTCGGAGTCATCATAAACCTCATCTGTTTCGTGGTGTCCATCAAACCAGCTGGCAACACGTACAGAAAGATGTTCTGCATCAGGTGTATTGGTTTCTTTGCGGCGCAGGAACAATGATATCGTATTGGTTCCCGTCTTTCCAAAAGTACCACTGCCAAACTCGACAATGGACACAATGTCGAACTTCTGCAAGATTATCTCTCTGGCACGTGCATATATACCATCTTTGTTCAACACAGAAACAGGAAGTATTATACCTGCAACGCCACCGGCTCGGAGCAGTTGCGCTGCACGCTCAATAAAGAATGTCTCGATAGCATTGTTTTTCCCAAGGTTAAGGCCGTTGGAGAAAAGCGAGTATTGTTTGCGTTGCGGCTCGGTTAGCATCTCAAGGAAGCCCTTTACGGAGTAAGGCGGATTTGCAATTAGAATATCATAGGAGCCATCTCGTATATCAGGATGTGGGGCAAGTGCATCGGAGTAGATGATATTGATTTCATCATGACCATACATGAAAGCCGAAACCTTCGACACCTTCGAAAGTCGGTATTCCTTTTCAACACCAGTAATACGAGCGTAGTATTCCTTTAAGGGAATATCCGGCCGGTACTTCTTGACAAACTCCTCTATTTGGACGGCGTATTCCGTAAGAAAATGACCGGCACCACAAGCATAGTCGATTGTACAAGGCAACTCCTCATGGTCGCGGATAAACTGCTCCAAGGGCAATGAAGAAACAAGGAAACGGACAATTGGCATGGGGGTGAAGAACTGCCCCTCGCTCTGTTTCACGCCTTTGTTCAAGAAACCTTCAAAGAGGTCTCCTAAAAGCTGGTTCTGGTCGGTTCCTTTGAGTTTGATATCCTGCAACATTTTTACTACCTTAAGCAGGATAGCCGCATTTTGTTCAAAGAGTCGCTTGTTGTGTACGCTAATAAATGAAAAATCGTTATCAGAAAAGAACTTTAATGCACGGAAATATTCTTTAATTGTACGTTTGGTTGCATCGGGATCGTTACGGAAGCGACGGAATGCTTTTTCTATTTCGCTGTCCTCAATATAGGTTACATCCTCATTGAGAAAACGCTTCATACCATCGCGGTAGAGCCGTTGCAGACGGTCTTGTAGGCGATATGCGTCATCATAGGCAGAGCCTTTCCAATAGAATTGCAAATCATCTCGATTGTTGGTTTCGTCCACAACTTTGGCCAGAAAGAGGTTTACCAGTTTGTCGAAAGCGTTCTCGTGACCGCCAACATTATGTTGACGGAGAATGAGAGCAAACTCATTGTATTTCTTCTGAATGGTGTCACTACTGACAGGTTCAAGGTCGTTGACCGTATATTTGTTTTTCCCTATTTCGTATGGAGCAATGTCGTCTTCAAAAAGCCCACGTGTTGCATACTCACAATGATAAGTATCACGCCATGTAGAAAAAAGCTCTTTATTGTTGTTGGCACCACCGTATCCCTTTAGTGTCTCGTCCGATTCAAGTAGTTCTTTGTTGTCCTGTACGTTGATAAGACGATAACTCGGCTTCACCACACCGTCAATAATGTCCGCTGTATATAAGCAAAGAAATTTTGTGGCTCGCTCTTGCTGATAGTAGCTGAACAACTGAGCCCCATCTTCTGTAGTATCAGTCCAAGCCTCTTCATATTTATCCCATTTTTTGCACTCAATAATACATAAAGACTGCTTTTCTGCCGTTTGAAGTTCCAAATTACCGTCTTGAAAAGTGCGAATCCATATGTCGGCATAACCACCCTTGGCGCTGTGACCTAATTTCCAAGCGGGTTCTAGTTCAAGATGTTCGGGTCTATATTCTTTGGACAACAATTGATCTACACATGTAAGTACTACAAGACTTTCTGGTTCAAGGAGATTACATGTTGTCTCACGTCCAATAGTAATCCCACATTCATGGTAGCCAATGTATCCATTGCCAGATACATCAACTTTTAGTTCGACACCTGTATTGTATTGTTTAGAAAAAATATTTTTGTTTTTTTCAAATTTGAGGAGTCTCAACAACTCATTTATGTTGTCTTTTGTCATACTGATGTCTTTTATTATAATGTTTCGCACTACGGCGTTTACTTTTTAAAAATAAACGTAAAAAACCAAATAATATTGTATTCCAGCACAATAAACCCCATGTGAGCCATTCGCCAGGGTTAAATGGATTTTTTTTATAATTCTAAACTATTAATAGATTGTTGTTTGTACACAAATTCAAAGATTGAATATTCTTCATAAGTTTCTTAATGTATTGATGGCTCTTCCTGTTTTACTCCGAACCCTACGAAATGAAAAACCGCTTGAAAGCAACTCTATTTCGTTTTTATACCCAATCAAATAATCAAACTTCAACGTTGTACGTTCCATAGTGTTCTCCTTTCTATGCCACATTATCCCCGAACTTTTTCTTTATTCTCTGAGCAGCGCTGATACATCCCCATCATTCTTTGCAATCATACGGATGGGGAACCATTCTTCAACTGCTTGACGACTCCGACATACTCTTCCAGCATCTTCTCATCGAGGTCAATAAATCAACAAATTCCCTTCAAATCCCCATATCTAGTTTTCGTTTTCGTACGATGTTTTCGTTTTCGGTGCTGGCAACACCGCTCTCGTAGGTGAGCGGTAATGCTTGTATGTTAGATTGATCCCTACATACAATTAACGTGGAGATAGCAGAAAAGTGAACGGCAATGCTCCGTTTTTTTTTTAGATGCGCAGCTGTCATTCGTCGGTAAAAGTATGCTGACTGCAGCCCCTGCATCCTGACCGCTCTGGAAAATGTAGTTTGGTCTTTGTTGTAACTCGCTTGTATTGTGTATTATCTGCTACAGGTCTTCCAACGAGAGGGCGACGTATTCAACTTGGTAGTGCTTGAAGTGGGGTTGGATTTTGCGCGCCTTGTCTTGCGGTAATGGTATGGATACCTTGCCTTTCTGCATTTTGGTTTCTGCGATGCGGATGCGATGGTTGATGCTTTCAAGCGCTACCATGTCGATTTCGATTTGGTTTTGGAATCGTCTGCAAAGTGTCCCTTCTGCCTCATTCATTGCCAAAAGATAGAGGTGTGGTTGCCTTTCGAGACTTTTGCGGATTAGGTATGTTATCCCAATTCGTCGCCTTCCCATGACAAGCGTAAACCTGGCTTGGGTTTTTGAAATCTTTTGCTCGTCAATTAAGATGTTTAACTCGCTTTTTCTGCACCAATGCTCCATGTAATAATTTAATATGATTATCCGCATAAAGGTGATAATCCATAGCCTTCGGTCACAAGTCATCAGATACTAATCAAAAAGAAAACGGCGGCGTGATGCTCCTACGGCAAGTCGCCAACCCTTGGGGATGGGTGGAGCCAGAAAGCAAGCTTTCGTCCCCATCCACCCCAAGGGTTCGCCACCGCAAGCGATGGCAGGAGCATCACCCCGCCCGAAAACGCCTTACGGAGAAAATGCCAGCCTGAAGTCTTGCAGAAAATTGCTCGGACAGTATGGACGTTGATTTGTTGATTTGAAAACTCATCATTCACAGTTCACGGGGCGAGGATTAGTGAGTTATGATTTATAGACCCTTTAACCGTCCGAGGCATTTTCTCGCCACTTGTGGCGCGTTTTTTTTCGGCGAAGCCTCATTTTCTGCTGCAGGCGGCGCGCTTGCGCGCCTTGCTGTGGGAAGAACGCCCCTATCTGAGTGCTTGCACTCAAGGAGGGTGTTTATGTCACAGCATACAGGTGCGAAGACCCGCCTGCATGTTTTCTTCTGCGTAATGCCATAAATACACCCCTTTGCGGATAATCATTTAATTTAATATGTGATATTTTATAAAAATAACCGTGGTTATAATAACCGTGATTATTTTTCGCATAGAAGCACCTTCGGGTAAGTGGGAGTGGATTTTGTGAAAACATAATGCAATCGGGGCGACCGCCCCGCGACCGCCCCGATAATATCATGCTAATCAGCTAAAGAAAATCAATAAGCGGGAAATGCGATTTCTCGTTCGATGACTTGGTAGGGGGTGCCGTTGCGGTAGATGGTCTGGCGTACCCAGTTGTCGTCCTCGTCGTATTCGTAAACATAGCTGTGCTTCCAGTTGAGGTGTTCGTCGTAGTTGAAGGAAGAAACCTCTATGCAGTTGTCGTGGTCGTCGTAGTAGTAGGTGGTGAGGGCTACGAGGAATTCGTCGGCATCGTAGAAGCGCCATTCGATGCGGTTGCCACGGTTGTCGTATTTGTAGAGGTAGTGCTGACGCAGGTTGCCTTCACGGTCGTAGAATTCCAACTCGGTGTTGTTGCCGGCGTTGTCGTATTTATAGACGCGCTTCTCGGTCATGTTGCCCTGGTTGTCGTAGCTCTGCTCCTCGACAAGGCGGTTGTTCTCGTAGCGGGAGGTCTCCTGCTTGGTCATCTGGTTGCTGATGAAGTTGGTCCGCTCGATGCAGTTGCCGTTCTTGTCGTTGAGATAGGCAGTGCGTGCGGTGAGGACATTCTTGGCGTTGTATTCGTTCCAACCCAAATTGTAGCCATTGACGTCAAAATAGTAGGAGAACCAGGTGTATTTGCCACCTTCCTCACGACGATAGCGGTCTTGGAAGTTGCCGCGCTTGTCGAAGGTTACGGAATCAACGCGCACGAGGCGGCGACCGTTGTCCTTGCCCCCTCTGAGGTCGTAAGTGTATTCAAGATAATACAATGCGTTGCCGTTGATGCCCACTTCGGTGCGGGAGTTTTTGCGGCCGTTATTGCCTGCCAATGCGCTTCCAATTACTAATAATGTCAGTGCGAGTGCGAAATATTTTTTCATAGAAATACTATTGATATTTATCTTTTAACGCAAATTTTCGTTTTTTGTTGCCTGTTCGGCATATTTTTTTGCCATCGCCTCTTTGTCGAAGTAGTCAATTTCTTCGTCGCCGTCCTTGATGAGCTTGGGACTGCGGTGCTTTTCCCAGTAGAAGAATCGGGCTGTGGCGGCAATGGTGATGAGACCTCCGATGCTATAGCCGAGCCAGCGGGGCAGGAGGGAACCCAGTCCTTCTTTCTCTGCCACGAAAAGGAAACATCCCGTGACCATGGTCATGAAAATGGCGGGAATGATGGTGAACCAGTAGTGCTTGCCTTTCCATACCAGGAAAACTGATATCGCCCAAAGAGTTACGGTGGCGAGGACTTGGTTCGCCCAGGCGAAGTAACGCCAGATGAGGTCGAAGCCTTTTGCGTCCATCAGACTGTAAACCAATACGCCTGCCGTGATGACGAAGATTGGAACGGCTACCAGCAGTCGTTTTGAGATGGGCTTTTGGTCAATCTTCATAAAGTCGGCAACGATGAGTCGGGCGGAACGCAGCGCTGTGTCGCCCGAGGTGACGGCGGCACTGATGACGCCTAAGATGGTGATGGTCGCCACTACAGGTGTGAACCAGTGGTTGGCGATGATGCCAACCATGGCGGGACCGCCTTTGCCTGCCGATTCGGCGGCGAGCAGGGGCTCGTGGAAGAAATAAGTGGCAGCTGCTGCCCAGATGAGCGCTACGATACCTTCGGTGATCATGGCACCGTAGAAGATGGGGCGGGTCTGTCGTTCATTGACCATACAACGTGCCATCAAGGGAGACTGGGTGGCGTGGAAACCACTGATGGCGCCGCAGGCTATGCTGATGAACATCATCGGGAATATGGGGTTGTGGACGGCGTCGGGATGGTCGTTGTGGAGTCCGTTCCACACTTCGGGAATGTACTGTGAGGTGGAGCCCCAGTGGGAGAAGAGTGCCACGAGAATGGCTACAGCCATGCCCAGCAACAGGAATCCAAAGACAGGGTAGATGCGGCCGATGAGCTTGTCGATGGGCAGCAAGGTGGCAATGAGGTAGTAGGCGAAGATGATGATAACCCAGATGAAGATGTTCCAGTCGGGCGTGAAGTTGGCGTTGAGCAACACGGCGGGGGTGTTCACAAACACGGCTCCTACCAAAATCATCAGCACGATGGTGAAACCACGCATGAAGTCGCGGGCGCCATGTCCCATATAGCGGCCGTGGATTTCGGGTAGCGAACAGCCTTTGTGGCGCAGCGAGATGAAGGCGGCGATAAAGTCGTGGACGGCACCAGCGAAAATGCTGCCGAAGACAATCCAGAGAAACGAGGCGGAGCCGAACTGGGCTCCCATAATGGCGCCACAGATGGGACCAACGCCTGCAATGTTCAGGAACTGGATGAGGAAGATGCGCCAAGGCTTCATGGGAACGTAATCGACGCCGTCGGCCATCGATACGGCAGGAGTGACGCGGTCGGGGTCGATTTTCACAAGGCGTTCGATGATCTTGGAATAGATGAAGTATCCCAAGAGCAGCAATATGATGGCAATGATGAAGGATATCATGGTTTAGAGTTAAGAATTATGAGTTAAGAGTTTGTCAAATCTTCAAATTAACAGTTCAACAAATCAACATTACTTTAGCCACCGATCACAGCTCCACGGCTTCGCGGAAGGTGGGGATGGAGATGTTCTTGTATCCTTCGCTTTCGAGGGTCTGTTTGAAATGCTCTTGTGTCTCGGCTTCGCCGTGAACAAGGAAGAGGTGTTTGATCTTGCTTTTGTTCTGACAGCTGATGTATCGCATCATCTCGCTGTAGTCGCCATGGCCGGAGAGTGACTCGATGCGACGCAACTCGGCACGCACGGTGTGGGGGTGTCCGAAGATGGAAACGCTCTTGTCGCCACGCATAATCTTGGCGCCGAGGGTCTTGGGTTCGCAGTAACCCACGCAGAGAATGGTGGTTGCGGGGTTCTCGATATGGTTGGCGATGTGGTGCTTTACGCGGCCTGCCTCCATCATGCCCGATGCGGAGATGATGACGCAGGGTTTGTGGCGTACGTTGAGGGCCTTGGATGCCTCGACGGACTGGATATATTGCAGACGGTTGAACCCGAATGGGTCGGGGTCGGTCTTCATGTATTCCGAAATGTCGTCGTTAAAGCATTCGGAATGGAGTCGCATGATGTTGGTGGCGGAGATGCTCAACGGACTATCCACAAAGACGTCGATGTCTGGCAACAACTTGGAGTGTTCCAAACGGTCGAGGGCGTAGATGATTTCCTGTGCGCGGCCGATGGCGAAAGAGGGGATGATGAGTTTGCCCTTTTTCTTGGTGCAGGTGTCCAGCACGGCCATGAGCAGTTCTTGCTCGGCGGTGTCTAGGGTGGTGTGCAGACGGTCGCCGTAGGTGGATTCCATGATGAGGTAATCAACCTGGGGGAATGGCTCTGGGTCTTTGAGGATATGCTTGTCGTAACGTCCGATGTCGCCGGTGAAGCCCAGCTTGATGGTACGGCGTCCTTCCTTGATTTCCAGTCTCACGCAGCTGCTGCCGAGGATGTGGCCTGCGTCGAAGAATTCTACGGTGAGTTCGCCTTCGATGTTGAATTTCTTGTGGTAGGGCACACTGATGAAACAGCTCATACATGCTTGGGCGTCATCGAGGGTGTAGATGGGTTCCACGGGCTCTTCGCCGTTGGCTTTGCGTTTCTTGTTGAAAGTGTGCACATCGGATTCCTGGATGCGGCCGGCGTCGGCAAGCATAATGGCGCAGAGGTCGCGGGTGGCGGGAGTGCAAAGCACGGTTCCGTTGAATCCGAGTTTGTAGATATAGGGAATCAAGCCTGAGTGGTCGATGTGTGCGTGGGAAAGAATGACGTAGTCAATCTCTCTGGGGTCGAAACCGAGGTCGCGGTTCATTGCGTCGGTCTCCAATCCTTTGCCTTGATACATGCCGCAGTCGAGCAGTATTTTGAGTCCTTTTTTTGTGGTAATCAAATGTTTGCTGCCGGTTACTTCTTGGGCGGCACCCATAAATTCCAGTTTCATAGTATGATAGAGTTGATGTGTTTAAAAATAAATTACAAAATTACGAATTTTTGCTGAAAGTACAAGGGATTATTTTGACGAATAGTGATTTGTGAGGTGTGAATGCTGAAAGCGTGAAAGAATTACGATGGTTTTGTTGATTTCAAAGTTGCGTTTTTAGTTTGAAATTCGTAAAAAAATTGTGGAAATTCAACGAAATTTCTTATTTTTGTAG
>JAGHVO010000040.1 GCA_018064245.1 Candidatus Colimorpha pelethequi | reverse complement strand
CTGTTATCGAGGAGCATGGTTTCTATGATCAGGAAGAACAGAAATATGTATTTATCAATCTGCAGAATGCAGAAGAATACATCGGGGATCATTTCTATCATGCGGACAGCAACAACTGGCTTGAGCTGAAGAGCTGTAAGGTATCTAACGAGAGGGTCGACGCGTACGCAATTATAACGAGCGGACATCTGAATCATATGTCCAACGGTATGCTTTCCATGTGTGATGGAACTGTAAAAATGATTGCGAATATTTTCGAGTATGATGACCGGATGAGATATGACGCAGACAAGAAGAAAGCTGATATCGAAACCTATGGCCTGACTCCCATAGAAAAGATCCTGGAATTCGATGGATTTATCGAGGCCGACTATGTTGACTATAACCTGCAGTACCTGAATGTTGCCATTGGAAAGGGTCTGACTACATGGGAACGGATAAAAGCGTTTAGTGACTATTGCGTAGCCAATGGATTAGTATGCATCGAACAGACCAATGATGTTCCGATGCTTGGCACAGAAGAAAAGGAACCGGTCATAAAAGCTCTCGATCCGCGTTCCAAACCAGAAAGCTGCGAGCCGGAGAAGTTTGAGGAAGCAAAGCCCGAAGAACTGATCGAGCCTGCAGAAGCCGTGGCAGAAGAACCGATAGAAGATACTGAACCGGATACACCGGAAACAATGGATTAAGCATAGTGCATTTATAACCACAAGGCGGAGAAATTAATCCTCTCCGCCTTGTCTCCGTTATGAGCAGGTCAAATCTTTCTTGCCGTTTTGCGGGATGACACATTCCCTCACTCGGGCGGGGATAATAAAATGTTCCCTCACTCGGACAGGGGCAGATAAAAACAGCTCAAAAGCGATTTTGCACCGCTCGACTGAGTTTAAGACCTGTCAAGGCATGTGGAGACGGTTGTTCTGCTACAAAGGAAAGATACTTAGAAATCCTTGAATTTACGCACTATTCGCGTGTTTTGAGTTTTGATGAGACCGGTGGAATCAAACGAGCTTTTTTGTAAAACTATATTTTTTTGTACTTTGTATTCCGTCCGTTGCCGTCCTGATATATCAGTCCTTCTTTTACCATACGTTTCAGAATACGGTTTGCGGTTGCCTGACTGACATCCAGCAGCACTTCAACATCACTGCGAACGATCTGGCCGTTCGTTTCAATAAAGGACAGGATTTTCGCTTCTTCGCTTTTAGGGGATCCGAAAACTACAGCAGTTTCTTTTACTCTGACATTTCGGTTCGGAAGCATGATTTTGAAGGCGTTTCCGGTTACTTCAATTTCGGGTTTTCGTTCGTCTCCGTCATATGCTTTCATGATTTTCGGCATTCCGGTTCCGTAGGCTTCGATCAGCTTCAGACGGTAAAAAATCGCCGCCAGCTTGGGATTCCGGCACACGGAGAGGCCAAGCATAATGTCATCAAGTGCAATGCCGTCCGGCAGGCCTCCGACAGATACAAATTCGATCCGGTCATCATATACGCTGATGAGCGTGCTGGCACTAAAAGAATAATCTCTATGAACGATCGAATTCAGCAGGGCTTCGCGCAGCGCCTCTTCAGGATAATCACGGCGGTCATTGCGATACAGGCCTTCAAAACTTGCTGTTGTTCGATTCCGCATATCCAGATAGGCATACATTTCATCCATTTGCCTGAATAGCGAACCACTAAATTCCCGTCTGTCCTGAAAATTGCTCTTATCCGTACCGGCAAAAGTGGCAGCCTTGATCGTGCTGCTGCATTGATCGGACAGAAGGAAAGCGACGTTAGAGTAAATTCCGTCCGGAGATGTAAATCCGAGAGTCTGCATTTTGGAGTTATCAAAAGGAACATGACATTTGGCAAATTGTGCATTTGCCGATTCAAAAGTCAGATTCTGCTCAAGGGATCGCATATCCTCAAAGCAGTCTCCGTCCGTTTCTTTGATCATTTTGCGAATTGCCGTGCCGGTTGCCGGATCAGACGCCGTTCCGCTGCGGACATAGACGCCGCTGGGTTTCAAACCTTTGCTGCCTAAATAATAGGGGCGGTCTGTGCCTTTCTGTACGGTGACTGCGACAATCTGTTTTCCGTCGATCTCCTGTGTTTCATAATGAACGAACATCGTCACATCCGGCTTGATGGAATCCCGAACCATATTATTAATTTGTAATGTAACTTTATCTGCATTGGCAATGCC
The DNA here is from genome assembly GCA_018064245.1 of Candidatus Colimorpha pelethequi. Taxonomy (GTDB): domain Bacteria; phylum Bacteroidota; class Bacteroidia; order Bacteroidales; family P3; genus Colimorpha; species Colimorpha pelethequi. The sequence goes on along the minus strand of JAGHVO010000040.1, from coordinate 374 downwards.
GACGACAGTGCCGTCATCCCGAACGCCGATATATAAAGTGCCGCCTTTTGTGTTGGCAAAGGCAATAATCTCTTTGCAGAGATCACTGACCACCTCGGATTTCAGTTCAACATATTCGCTTTCAGAAAAGGTCATAAGACACCTCCATTTTATCTTGTCATCATTATAATCATTCTTGTCATTCTTGTCATATTTTCTTCGCAATTTTCCGGCACTCGAAAAGGCAAAAAGAGCGACGATTTCACTCAGAAAAAATCGCTCTTTCAGCTTCCTCCTTTTCTTGTAGGTTTTGTTTAGGCACCAGTTGGCACCGCGGTTTTTTCTTGCAACAAAAAAAGGAAGCCCGAATTATTGGCTAATAATAAGGGTTTCCT
>JAGHVO010000046.1 GCA_018064245.1 Candidatus Colimorpha pelethequi | reverse complement strand
TTTCCCGCTTCGCCAGAGTTGTTGTTATCTGCAAAGGTTATAAGAGGTGCGATTTTGGGTCACAACCCCCTTTCGGCATTAATATTTCAGACTAATCTACATGGCTTTAACTCACTTTCTCTTGTTTGGTCGGTTATTCCGTCTGCTCGTAACTGAGATTGTAATACTGTCGCAACACCATCACTTTGAACATCATCACCACGTCATACTGTTTGGCTCCGGCTTTGCTCTTCGTGCCATGATTCACCATCGACGCTTCCAACCGGCTGCGGAACATCTCAAAGTCTATCACGCTGTCTAACTTCTCCAAAGGATTTCCTATCTCGGAGAGTTTCCGTGCTGAGTTTTCAGCGTCAAAGAGGGTCTGCTTGCCTGAGGTCTTGTACTTATTCATAAATGATGTCCTTTTTATACCATGACAACGCCATTTCTTCTTTTATATTGTTGAATATTTGATATTTAATTTTTAGAGGTTACCTTCAGATGTACTCTTGCTACCGCTTCCCTTGCTCCCACTGTTGCACGGCTTGCATGAAACGATTGTTGGCGCGGGTAAGAGCCTCGTCGGGATTGATGCCTTGGCTACGCAGTTCCTTGACCAAGTTGAACAGCCTATCGCCCGCTTCGGTCATGGGGTCGTTGGATACCGTAGTGGTCTTCGAGGGGAACCCTATTCCTTCGGCCTTTTCTTGTAGGCGCACGCTCTTTACCAACGAGGGCAACTGACTAGGCACACCTTCAAGCACCGACTTGCGGCCTTCCTTCATCTTCACCTGTTCCCAACCTGGATGGGTGGCGGTGGTGGGTGGTCGCATGGTGCCATCTCGCAAAGGCAACGCAATATGCGGATGTCGCTGCACAAGCTTGTCGCTCACAGCGTTGCACACATCATCAAACGAAAACAACTGGCGGTCTTCGGAAATCTTGGAGTAAAACAAAACGTGCATCAAGATGTCGCCAAGTTCTTTTTTGAGCGACTCGCTGGTGGATGGGTCGGAATCGGAGAGATTGATGATGGCGTCGGAGAGTTCATAAACCTCCTCAATTGTAAGGTAGCGGATAGACTCGAGCGTCTGCGCCCGATCCCACGGACATTCCTTGCGCAGGATGTCCAAAATAGTGCTTAGTCGCTGTATGGGAGTCATGGAAGAGAGATGAAAATTGTTGAACCGTTGATTTGAGTATGGTTGTCAAACCTTTGTCCGATTACATAAATTGAATTATAAGTGGTCGTCGCAATTCAACAAATATCAAATTCTCCTCACTTCCTCAACTCCCTCAATCGATTTCAGGTTGTTGATCAAGCTGTCGAGATTGTCGAGGTCTTGCACATAAAGCATGATGATACCGTGGACGACGCCTTCTGAGGTTTCAAGCGTGATGGCACGCATGTTCAGCTCCATGTTGGAAGAGATTATCTGCGTGATTTCCTGCAAGAGTCCTTTGCGGTCGATGGCGGTAAGCGTCACACCCGTCAAGAAAGAGACCTTCTCTCCTGCCCTCCATTTGGCGCGGATAATGTTGTTCTCGTGATTGGCGAGATGGTCCATGGCAATCTTGCAGTTGGTGCGATGGACAGTAATCACACCGTCGGTAACAATGCCCACCACTGGGTCTCCAGAAACTGGCTTGCAGCACGTTGCAGGCTGTACGTCGTAGTTTTCGTAGTCTTGGTCGAGAAGAAACGACTTGGCGGAGTTGTTGGGTTGTAGATTTGTTGACTTGCTAATTTGTTGGCTTGATTCTTCGTCACCAAACAAATCCTTGTACTGATCCAAGAAGATGAGTCGCGGCTGTGGCTTTACCTTTCCAAAGCACTGCGCCACCTCCTGTTCGCCTACAGTACCTTTGGCAAGAAGATAGTAGAAATCAATATCATTGGTACATTTAAGGTAATGCCTGAGACGGCCTTGATTGGTCTGGGTGTTGTAGATTTTGAGTTTCTTGAAATACTCGCTCATCTTCTTCTTGCCCATCTCGCTGTAGTCCTTGCGCTGGTTGTGGAGATAGTCGTGCAGCTTCTCCTTGGCACGCGGCGTATGGGCATACTCGAGCCAATCGTCGTTGGGCACGGCATTGCGCGAAGTGAGGATCTGCACCTGCTCGCCGCTGTGAAGCTTATAGCCCATCGTCACCACTTTGGCGTTCACCTTGGCACCGATGCAATGCAATCCCAGATAGGAATGGATGGCAAAAGCAAAGTCGAGCACCGTGCTGTGGTTGGGCATCTTCACCGTTTCGCCTTTGGGCGTGAAGAGATATATCTCGTTAGTATATAATGTCTCCTTGAACTCTTCCACCAAGTCAAGGGCGGATTTCTGGGTGTTCTCCAACGTGAGACGTATCTGCTGAAGCCATTCTTCGACAGGATTGCTCTGTTGAATAGCCTCCGGATGCGCCTCCTTATAAAGGAAATGCGCAGCCATACCTTTCTCGGCGATGTTGTCCATGCGCACCGTGCGAATCTGTATCTCCACCCAACGTCCGATGGGAGTCATGACAGTAGTCTGCAACGACTCGTAGCCATTGTTTTTGGGCGAAGTAATCCAGTCGCGAAAACGTGATGGGTTTGGCGGGAACTGCTTGGAGATGAGCGCATAAACCTTGAAACATTCCTCCTTTTCCACTTCGGGAGGCACGTCGAGGATGATGCGCATGGCGTAGAGGTCGTAGATCTCGTCAAACTCCACACCTTTGTTCTGCATCTTTTTCCAACAGCTATAAACCGACTTTACACGCGTCTTGATGGTGTACTTGTAATTGTTGTCGTCCAACATCTGGCGGATATACCCAGTGAGGCACTCCTTGAGCTGGAGTTCCGTACCAGAAGTCTTGTTGATAAGGGCGGCAATCTCGGCGTATTTGTCGGGATTGGTGTATTTCATCACCAACTCTTCCAGTTCGGTTTTGATGGAATAGAGACCCAAACGGTGGGCAAGCGGGATGTAGAGGTACTGCGTCTCGGAGGAAATGGCAATCTTCTTGGTGTCCTTCATCGAGCCGAGCGTACGCATGTTGTGCAACCTGTCGCAAAGCTTCAAAAAGATTACGTAGGCGTCGTCGCACATCGAAAGCAATATTTTGCGGTAGTTCTCCGCCTGCTTCGAATCGCCCTGATGCAGCAGCATCACGTCCTCAATCTTCGTGAGACCATCGACAATGGTGGCTATGCGATCGCCAAAAGTCATGCGCAGTTCGTCAAGCGTGATGTCGGTATCCTCAACAACATCGTGCAACAAGGCGCAGATGACCGCGATAGGACCCAACCCCACCTCCTGAACGGCAATCAACGCCACTGCAAGTGGGTGGAAAATATAAGGCTCCCCCGATTTTCGGCGGGTGCCGCTGTGCGCCTTGTTGGCAATGGTGAAGGCACGCAAAATTTCGGTCTCCTCTTCTGAAGAAAGCTTCTTGATGGAACGACAAGCCTCCAGAAGTTCCTGAAATTTGTCTAGTATTTGCTGCTCTTCGGACATCGAAAAATGATGATTGAAAATTGATAATTACGCTTCCCTTTTTTACCCTTAATCCCTCAAATCACACACTCACTTTCCGCTATTCTTCCTTGCTTTTCAGCGCTTCGCGGATCTTCTGCTCCAACTCGTCGCACAGCTCGATGTTGTCTTTCAACAACTGCTTGAGACTTTCGCGACCCTGAGCCAGCTTTGAATCGCCGTAGCTGAACCACGAACCACTCTTGTGGATGATGTCGTATTCAACGCCCAAATCGATGATTTCGCCAATATGGGAAATGCCTTCGCCAAACATAAGGTCGAACTCGCAGCTGCGGAATGGAGGCGCAACCTTGTTTTTCACAACCTTGACTTTCACACGGTTACCAATATTTTGATCGCCATCTTTGATGGCTTGGATGCGACGGATGTCGATACGCACCGAAGCATAGAACTTCAAGGCGTTGCCGCCGGTGGTCGTCTCGGGATTGCCAAACATCACGCCAATTTTTTCACGCAACTGGTTGATAAAGATACAGCAGCACTTGGTCTTGCTGATGGTGGCGGTGAGCTTGCGCATGGCTTGGCTCATCAAACGGGCTTGAAGACCCATCTTCGAATCGCCCATCTCACCGTCGATCTCTGCCTTGGGCGTAAGAGCGGCAACAGAGTCGATGACAATGATATCGATGGCACCGGAACGGATGAGGTTGTCGGCAATCTCAAGAGCTTGCTCGCCGTTGTCGGGCTGCGAAATAAGAAGGTTATCGATATCCACACCGAGTTTCTTGGCGTAATAAGGGTCGAAAGCATGCTCCGCATCGATGAAAGCGGCAATACCGCCTTTCTTCTGGCACTCCGCGATGGCGTGCGTAGCGAGGGTGGTCTTACCTGACGATTCAGGTCCGAAAATTTCAATGATACGGCCCTTGGGGAAACCACCTACACCCAATGCGGCATCAAGGTTGATACTACCTGTGGGAACAACTTCAAGGTCATCTTCCGGACGGTCGCCCAACTTCATGATGGAACCCTTACCATAGTTTTTCTCAATCTTGTCCAAAGTAGATTGCAGAATCTTAATTTTTTCCAAACGCATAGCATCGGCTTCGTTGATTTCTTTCGCCATAATTTCCAGTTATTTAAGTTATTACAAAATTAATTTTTCCTTTGATAGGGAATTACAAATATACAAAATTTTGGCGATTCGGAAATTGTTTGGAGTTTTTTTGATATTTTATATTTTCTACTCAATAATATTTGGTGTTTTTGGAAACAATATACAATTAGGTCCTACACAACTGTGCGTATGATATGCTGATAGTTGGGAAATAGATTTATATGTTTTATGATATGCTTTATATACAATACATTAAACCTATTTTAGATCAAAAAATATATAATTGCCTTAAAATTTGTATCTTTGCAAACTCAACGAATCTGCATCTCAACAACACAACATTTCAACAACTCCATTGAATCTCCCTTCCGCCATATTGGAACAAGCTGTCGACCAACTTTCCAGCCTGCCTGGAGTGGGCAAAAGGTCGGCATTGCGCTATGCGCTGCACCTGATGGGTTGCAAGGAGAACGAGGTGGCGGATTTTTGTTCCGCACTCATGCGGCTGAAAACCGACCTGCACCATTGCAAGATTTGCAACTGCGTAAGCGACACGGAACTATGTCCTGTGTGCAGCAGTCCCAAACGACAGCAAAACATCATCTGCGTGGTGGAAAACGTGCAGGAAGTGATGGCGATTGAAAACACCCAACAATACCGAGGGCTCTACCATGTGCTGGGCGGAGTCATCTCCCCCATCGACGGCGTAGGCATCCGCGACTTGAACATCGAATCGTTACTGAGACGCATCCAGGAAAGCTATCCCGCACCCGTAGATGAGGTAATACTGGCGCTCCCCACCACCATGGAAGGCGACACCACCAATTTCTACCTCAACAAGCAGCTGCAACCCCTTGGCGTAAAAGTAACCACCATCGCACGAGGCATCGCCGTGGGCGACAACCTTGAATATGCCGATGAAATCACTTTGGGCAGGGCCCTGCAGCACCGCATACCATTCGAATTAAATTAGTATTGTCGAATCGTTGAATTGAAAGAACGAACTATTAGCTTAACACCTGATTTTCTAATATCATACCCCATGAGAAAAACCATACTTTTGAATCTGCTTTTATTTGCGATGGGCATCACCGCCTGCGGACAGAATCCGCGCAACAACCAGCTGCAACTGAAATCCGAAACCACGGCAGCCGTCGTACCTACCAACAACCTTGACGAGGATATCGGGGAAATGCTGATGGTAGGTTTCCGTGGCACAAAACTTGAAAAAGACAATCACATCGTTAGAGACATTCAAAAATACCATGTGGGCAGTGTCATCCTTTTTGAGTACGACGCCCCCACCGGCAAGCACCAGCGCAATATTTCCAGCGTAAAACAATTGACGGAACTCTGCAAGTCGTTGCAACTTTACGCCAACAACCAATTACTGATTGGCGTGGACCAGGAAGGTGGCAAAGTGAGCCGTCTGAAATCCGAATATGGATTTGAAAGCATTCCATCCGCCAAGGCCATGGCAAAGGGAGGCAAAGACAGCGTAAGCCATTATGCCGAACTTACTGCCGCCATGCTGAAAAAGGCAGGCATTAACCTCGATTTCGCCCCCGTGGCCGATGTGGATGTCAATCCCGACTGCCCCGTCATCGGAAAACTGGGCCGCAGTTTCTCCTCCGATCCCAACGTCGTGGCCGACTATTGCGGCATCTGGCTCGACGCCTTGAAGAAGAACGGCGTGGTTGGCTGTATGAAGCATTTCCCAGGACACGGCAGCGCATCGGGCGATACCCACCAAGGTTTGGTGGACATCTCCGACACCTGGACGGAAAACGAACTGATACCCTACCAACACCTCATCGCCCAAGGAGTAGTTCCCATGGTAATGACTGGACATTTGATGGTTCGCCAACTTGACGAGAAATACCCAACCTCTTTGTCAAACCACGTCAACACCGCCATGCTGCGCGATGGAATGGGATTTGAAGGAGTCATCGTAACCGACGACCTCGCCATGGGCGCCATCACCAAGCAATACGGCTTCGAAGAGGCCATCCGCCTCGCCATCCGCGCGGGCGTGGATATGCTCTGCCTGAGCAACAATGGAGCCAAATATGACGAAAACATTGTTCCTACCACCGTTAAAATCATCAAGCAAATGGTAGAAAAAGGCGAAATCACCCCAGAACGCATCCATCAATCCGCCGAACGCATCAGAAAAATAAAAAAGCAAGTGATGCAATAAAATCAAATCGAGGCGTACTTATATAGTGAAAGGCGGATAGACTAATTTTGTCGGAGCGCCTCCAATTCAACAAACAACATTAAAAAATAAATATCATGAAGACCAAGAAATTTTTCGCATTGATGATGCTCTGTGCCACACTGAGTGCAATGCCAGCCTTGGCACAACGTCCCGGTGGCGGCGGCCGTTCCGGTGGCGGAAGTCGTCCGTCAAGTTCCGCTTCGAGCCACTCCGGCTCAAGTATGTCACGCTCGTCGAGCAGCTCACGCTCAAGCTCTTCGTACTCGCGTCCGTCGAGCAGCAGCTCTTCGCGCTCAAGTTCATCCTACTCGCGCCCTTCAAGCAGTAGCTCGCGTTCAAGCAGTTCCTACTCAAGACCTTCATCGAGCAGCTCTTCACGTACCGCAACATATTCGCGTCCTTCTTCCACTACTCCCAGCCGTAGCAGCTACTCCCGCCCTTCCAACAACAGCAGCGCAGCCGCCCGTCCTTCAAGCTCCAGTATGGGAAAAGGCGACGCAAGACCCACCGCATCGCCCGCTGGCCGTCCCGGCAACGGTACGAGTGGCGCAGGACTGGCTCCGGCACGCCCTATCAAAGGCGGCGTAACACCCAACTACTCACGTGCAGGCCGTCCTGGTGGCACTCCTCCACCATCCATGCGCCCCATCCACCCCGCACCTTACTTCCACCACCCGCACCATCACCATATGATACACATGCGCCCAGTATATTGGCACCCACTGCCTCCTCCCATCATCTACTGGCCTGGATTCTGGCTCTACTGCCATGACTACTGGTACGACTGGCACTGCACCGACATCGTAGTAGTAAGAAACTATGTCCGTGAGACCTACCAAACCGAGATGATCACCTTCGCAGTAAGCGGCGACTACATCTACATGCTGGTTGACAAGGGCGAAAAGGACAACTTCTTGCAAGTCTTTGACAAAGAAGACCATCTCCTGGCAGAAACACGAGTATCAAGCAAATACCAAACTATGGAGATCGACAAAGAGAACGGCGGCTGCTGGCTCTTCAAGAAACACGAAAAAGATCCGCTCCTCTTCTTCTACGCCAACGGTGAGCTCCTCATCTACGAAGAAGATTAAGACTAACAATAGTTATCAACTATCGAAAAGGCATAGGGCTTCAGGCTCTATGCCTTTTTTTATATGCTTATTTGAAAAAGGTGTGATTTTTTCCTTTGCTTTGCGTTTAATAAAGGTATGATTATGCACCCATTTCTTACCCTTATCGAACAACATTCATCGGCGATAAACCGTATTTGCCATTCTTTCTGCCACTCGACAGAGGATTGGGAAGACTTGAGGCAAGACATCATCTTGAATCTTTGGATTGGTTGGAAGGACTACCAACCTCAATGCAAAACAATTACATGGGTATGGCGCATAGCCATAAACACTGCAATATCATGGCGACGAAAGAAAGTCCACCAAATTGAAACCTTGCCTCTGGAGGGTCTTGAAATCCCTCATCAAATTGACTCTCAAGAATCTATTGAAGAACTCAATGCGCTCATACAACAACTGCCCACAAAGGATCAAAACCTATTAAGACTTTATTTGGAGGGATGGAAACAGCAAGAACTGGCACAAATGCTTTCAACCACCGAAACAAATATCCAGACACGCATCGCACGCATCAAGAAAAAACTGTCAGACATTTCAAACAATCAATAATCCCATGAACGATATCGAAAACACCATCGAACAAATTCATCATGCAAACCGAGAAAAGATTATGCAAGAGTCGCACCTTCCACAAAATCAAATGGGAATCCGCTCTCTTGCCTTACGGTTGAGCATTGCCGCTATGGGAATAATCGCAGTAATTGTGACTTGCATCATGCTATATCCCCACCAAGAGGCAAAACCTTCTTATATAGCAAAAGCCGAAGTGCAACATTCTGAACCACAGCCAATACAACAAAAACAAATTTCGTCCCCTTCCAAGCCAGATCAACATACAGCAAGAACCTACGCCTACAGCGAAACCAGCGAAGGCATACGCGTCTATTGCGAAAACAACTGCAATGCCGACGAAGTTATCCAGCAAATGCAATCAGTAATCTTAACATTAAAATAATCATTATTATGAAGAAAAACATCCTATTGGTGGCACTTGCTTTGCTCGCCACCTGTGAATTGTCGGCTCAGACAGCACTCTACAAAAAGTTTGTAGAACTACCCAGCATCACAGCGACGTGCATTGAGAACTACCCTATCGGCAATAAGACAACGGCGACCATCACCATGCTCGTGGCTCAAGATTCCATGACCTACCGCAATCTGATGAAGACCTTAGTTTCTTTACCCTACAAGAATGACAAAACGGGGGAGCGCTATCAATACTACAAACCCTTTAACGACAAGTTCCACATAATAAAAGAAATACAAAGAGCGAGCAAAGATACGCTACAGAAAGAAAAACCTTCGATACAAATGTTTCTTGAATCTGTGAAACACATGGAAATAAACGTTTCCAAAAAAGAGGACAATCCAGACAAAAAGCCGACAACTGTGCAATTTACCTCTTTAAGAGCAGATGCGCTTCCTGGAGACAACGGCACCTATCTAATCTCAGGATCTCCACAAGAAATGACCGTCTTGGTTTTCCTCTGTCCCGACGAGAAAACCATTCAGCAAGCATCTTCGTTTATTTTGGATTATATATCTTATGAGATGAATAAATAAATTGTACTTAGCAAATAGCGGGGCCCGTTCGAATGAACGGGCCCCGCTATTAATTATGTTGTACCAATCTTATTTCAGATTCAGCAATGCCTCTTTGATGCGACGGAGGGCTTCTCTAAGCAACTCTTCGCTAGTGGCGTAGCTCAGGCGGATGCAAGCGTCATCACCAAAAGCGCTACCCATCACGGTTGCTACGTTGGCTTCATTCAACAGATAAAACGCCATATCGGTGGAGTTTTCAATCTTCTTGCCATTGAAACTCTTGCCATAATAGCTGCTCACGTCGGGGAAGAAATAGAAAGCGCCTTGCGGCAGACGCACCTTCAAACCTGGGATGTCGCACAGCATCTTATAGACCATGTCGCGACGCTGCTGGAAAATGTTGCGCATATTGATGATGTCCTCGCTGGTGGTAGGATCCATCAACATGGCGCATACGGTGGCTTTCTGGGCGATGGAGCAGGTGGCACTGGTAACCTGACCTTGCAACTTGTTGCAAGCCTTGGCAATAACGGTAGGAGCGGCAATGAATCCGATACGCCAACCTGTCATGGCGAAACCCTTGGCAACTCCGTTGATGGTGATGACACGGTCCTTCACGCAGTCGAACTGCGCAATGCTTTCGTGTTTGCCCACAAAGTTGATGTGCTCGTAGATTTCATCAGCCATCACAAAGAGGTTGTCATGTTTGGCGACCACTTCGGCGATGCCTTTCAGCTCTTCTTTGGTGTAAAGCATACCCGTGGGGTTGCTGGGACTGCTGAACATGATGAGCTTGGTCTTGGGAGTGATGGCAGCTTCCAGTTGTTCGGGAGTGACCTTGAAATCGTTCTCAATGGCGGTCTTCACATAAACGCATTTGCCTTCGGCCACGCGCACGATTTCCTTATAGGATACCCAGAAAGGAGTGGGAATGATAACCTCGTCGCCAGGATTGATGAGACACTGCACCAACTGGTAGATGCTCTGCTTGGCACCCGTGGAGACAACGATCTGTTCGGGCTTGAAATCAAGGTTGTTGTCGCGTTTGAACTTTTTGCAGATGGCCTCTCTCAAATCGGGATAGCCCGGCACGGGAGGATAATGGGTGAAGTTGTCGTCGATGGCCTTCTTGGCTGCATCTTTCACAGCGTCGGGAGTGTTGAAATCGGGTTCACCGATGGAAAGGCTGATGACATCTTTACCTTGCGCTTTCAGTTCGCGCGCCTTGGCAGTCATAGCGAGGGTCTCGCTCTCTGCCATATTGAGGATTCTATTGCTAAGTATTTCCATAATTTGAACTTTTATTTTTTGGCAAAGATACGAAAAAAAAGTGAATCACGATTAGGTTCAAGCAGACGAAGAGAATACGGACTCGAAAGGTTTGGGAAGTTGCTTTTCCATTTACCTTTCACTATTCACAATTCACAAATTTTTCTATTCACAATTCACTAAAAAATAGTATTTTTGCAATATGAAACAAATCGCTGATTTTACTATCGCAAAACGCGAACAATTGGGTGAACATTATTTCACCCTTACGTTGCAACATCCTGGAAACATGGAAACTATCCTCCCAGGACAATTTGTGGAAATCGAAGTGAAAGGCACACGCGAAGTGATGCTGCGTCGTCCTATCTCCATCCACGATGTGGATGCTGAAAAAGGCACGATGACCCTTTTGATTCAAATTGTAGGCAAAGGCACGCGCCAACTTGCCACATTGAAGGAGGGCGACAAGTTGAATGTCATCTATCCGCTTGGCCACGGCTTCGCTACCGACGCCAAGAATCCTTTGCTGGTTGGCGGAGGCGCTGGCATCGCTCCACTGCTCCACCTTGCCAAGTGCTACAACGAAAAAGGGGTACGTCCCACCATCCTTTTGGGTGGCAGAAACGCCAACCTCATTCCCGTGCGCGACGCCTTCAAGCCTTTTGGCACGTTGGCCTTCGCCACCGAAGACGGATCTCTCGGCGAGAAAGGTCTCGTTACACAACATTCTCTGTTCCAAGTATCCAACTACGACCTCATCCAAACTTGTGGCCCTACGCCCATGATGAAAGCCATTGCCCGCGAAGCGCTCAAAGCCGACGTGCGCTGCGAAGTGTCGTTGGAAAACATGATGGCTTGTGGCATAGGCGCTTGTCTCTGCTGCGTTTGCGACACCGACGAGGGCCACAAATGCGTCTGCAAAGAAGGTCCCGTGTTCGACGCCCGCAAACTGACCAAATGGATTGGCTAAATTAAGTGAATAGGGAACCTCTTAAAATCTTCGAATCAACAGTTCAACAAATCAACAACACAACATTTTCAAATGCTCGAAGTCAAAGTACATAATCTCACGCTGAAGAACCCCGTAATGACTGCCTCAGGAACTTTCGGCTATGGTGAAGAATTTGCTGATTTCATTGATATTAGCCGTCTCGGTGGCATCGTGGTAAAAGGTACCACAGGCGAACGACGCCAAGGCAACCCCTACCCTCGCATGGCAGAGACCCCTTCGGGAATGCTCAACGCCGTAGGTCTGCAAAACGTGGGCGTAGGCAATTTCTGTTCCAACGTCTATCCCCGCATCAAGGACATGGACACCAACATCATCGTGAATGTCAGCGGCAGCTCCATCGAGGAATACTGCTCCGTGGCTGAACAGATTGATTCTCTGGAAAACATTCCTGCCATTGAACTCAACATCAGCTGTCCCAACGTCAAGAAAGGCGGCATGGGTTTTGGCACCAATCCCGACATGGCAGCGCAAGTAGTGGCAGCCGTGCGCAAAGTATATCACAAAACGTTGATTGTAAAGCTCACCCCCAACGTTACCAGCATTGTTGACATCGCCAAAGCCGTTGAACAGGCTGGCGCCGACAGCGTCTCGCTCATCAACACCATGCTGGGAATGGCGATTGACGTTGAAAAACAACGCCCCTACCTCAGCACCATCACAGGCGGCCTCAGCGGCCCTTGCGTCAAGCCCGTAGCGGTACGCATGGTATGGCAAGTGTCGCACGCAGTTCAGATTCCCGTGATTGGACTGGGTGGCATCTGTTGCGCCAACGATGCGTTGGAATTCCTGATGGCCGGCGCCAAAGCCATTGAAGTAGGCACCGCCAACTTCATGGATCCCACCGTCACCGTAAAGATCGTAGAAGGTCTTGAGGACTACTGCAACCGTCATGGAATCAAAGACATCAACGAAATCATCGGCATCATATAATTGTTGAAGTCCAACACTCTACACGCTTCTTTTTAGCATAAAAAATTTTACTTTCCATGATTCTTGTCGCCGACAGTGGGAGCACCAAAACGCAGTGGGTCTTGATAATGCAAGGTACCATCAGCGAACCTTTCCAAACGGAAGGGCTCAACCCGCTAACCTCGTCGGAAGGAGCCTTTCTCAAGGCATCTTCGGAAGTAATGCGCCATTTCAACATTACAAGTTGCGAAAAGATTTTCTTCTACGGTGCTGGTTGCGGCACACAAGCCATGCAAGAATATGTAATTTCATCATTATCTTACTGTTTCCCAAATACATCAATCTCTGTTGCGGGCGACTTGCTAGGAGCTTGCAGAGCTTGCCGCGAAGTATCGCCTGGAATTGTAGGCATCTTGGGCACAGGTAGCAACGCCTGTTTCTACGACGGACAATCTATCGCACATCAACTGCCTTCTTTGGGATATCTTTTAGGTGACGAAGGGTCTGGAAATCACATAGGTCGCATGCTTCTCAAAGCGTTTCTATCCCAGCAAATGCCCGAAGAGTTACGGACAGACTTTCACAGCGACTATCCCTATTCCTACCAGCAGTTTATAGCCCGAATCTATCAAGAACCCAACGCAAACCGTTTTCTCGCCTCAATGGCGCCTTTTGCGGCCAAACATCGCTCGCATACTTTCATTCAAGAATTATTGCACCAATGTTTTTCGCAATACATCTGCAATCAAATAGTGCAACTCTCTCCATACGGAAAGCAGATTTCGCTGATAGGTTCGGTAGCATTTATTTTTGAAAAAGAAATCCGCGATGCCGCCAAAAGTTTCGGATTTTCCGTCAATAGCGTCATCCAAGAACCCCTTCGGCAACTCGCCGAATTTCATGTAAGGTTTCCATATTTAGAACAATAAATAATAAAGAAAGGTTTTTTGCGTTTTTTATTATTGACCATTTTTGAATAATTACAAATCGAATATTACTCAACAAAAAAACTAACACAATGGATTTAAGCAACATCCTCGTAATCTCCGGCAAATCGGATCTTAGTGAACTGGTATCACAAACCAAAGGTGGCGCTATCGTCAAAAACCTCGTCAACGGACAGAAATTTCCCGTTTTCAAGAACGACCGTATAAGCTCTTTGGCAGAAATCCGCATCTTCACCAACACTACAGAAAAACCTCTGGAAGAAGTTTTCCAAGATATCTATGACCATCAAAAAGGCGCAGCCATCGACTTTGACCCCAAGAAAGCCGAGAACAGCGCTTTGTTTGACTATTTCGAAAAAGTACTTCCCGAGTACGACAAAGACCGCGTTCACGCTTCCGATATCAAGAAAGTGCTGAGTTGGTACAACATCTTGCTGGCAGCCGACAAGCTTTCGGCCAAGGATGACGACAAGAAAGAAGAGCATGCAGCGTCGGAAAAAGTAACCGAGAAGAAAACTACCGCAGCCAAACCCGCAGCTGCCAAGGCACAGGCTCCAAAAACCACCGCAAAGGCCAAAACCGCTCCCAAGCGCACCACCACCGCCAAGAAAGCCATCTAATTAAAATTGTGCTGTTTTGATAGGTTCAAGCGAACCTATAAGCCAAGACTATATTCCAAACCATCGGCTTAAAACTTAATGCTTAAAACTTAAAACCCTATATGTCATGAAAAAAGCATTCCATCTTCTGCTCGCCTCCGTATTGATTCTCAACGTAGCTTGCAAAAAAGACGAGGAGCAGGACCAACCCTCTCAACCTTCTGAAACCGTGCATGTTTACGATGAACATCTCGCCGAAGGCATTTACCAGCCAACCCTGCACATCGCTTCCATTTCGGAAAACGATGCAGAAACGGCCACATGGACATGGAACAACAACGATCTTACCTCTATCCTTGACAAGAATACAGGTATATCCAAGACATTTACATACAGCAACAGTCGTTTGGAAAGCATTAAGGAAAGTTTTTACACCACGTACTTCCTCTATTCGGGCGACCAGCTTACCGCTACACGCAAAACGGGTATTGGCGGCAGTTTGATGGTTCGTCAGAACATCTTCCACGAAGGGAACAAGATTTCCGAGATCAAGTACGACTCCATCAGCCAAACCTACCTGCTCATGCTCGTTCAGGAATGGGCAAGCGTGTTAGGCTTGAAATCAGATGCAAAACTGGGATTTGGCGACGTAACCCTCAACCAGCAATTCAATTGGAATGGGGAAAATGTAGCCGACGATATAACTACAATCGGCATCACCCTCAACACCTCTATGCAGGAAATATCCTCTTTCGTAGATCTGGGTTCTATTATCCGCGCCTACGTCGAGCAAGCCTACCCTGCGTTCAGCAGCATGCTCTCCGACGCAATTCTCGACCAAATCGTTTCCTATTTGCAAGCGCAGACCGATCCGCTGCCTGTTGAGGTAACACTGAGCGTTTCAGGAGACTACACCTATGACAACAACCGCAACCCGATGCAATGTTTCTATGGTGACGACTTCTCCGCAATGATGCTTTCGGCAAACAATATCCTTTCGGCTACCACAACCACACAAGTCGGCGCCACCTGCCACCTCACCATTCCAAGCGACTTGCCTTTGCTGGGCATGTTCCTGGGTGGCACCACCATCGACTTGCCTTACAACATGGAGCCACAAACCACCACAACTGACTACAGCTACAACTACAACTCCCATAACTTCCCCTCAAGCATGACTTGCAACGGAAATACCACAACTTTCAAATATAACTAATCCACAACCTTAAAAAATCCTGCCAGCTATCTCCTATCAGTCGCTGACCTACAGTCTACAGATCACAATTCACTTTTCACAATTCACTGACTTATGCTTTACAACGAAAAAGACCAACGCTTCAAACGCTATACCATTACCTCCGCACTTCCTTACGCCAATGGTCCCGTACATATCGGACACCTCGCCGGAGTTTATGTGCCTGCCGACATCTACGCCCGCTATCTGCGTAGCCAAGGCGAAGAGGTGCTTTTTATCGGCGGCAGCGACGAACACGGCGTTCCTATCACCATCAAGGCACGCAAAGAGGGTTGCACACCACAAGACATCGTAGATCGCTACCACACCATCATCAAGGACTCGTTTCAGGAGCTGGGAATTTCGTTCGACATCTACTCCCGCACTTCCTCCCCCGAACACCACGAAACGGCTGCAGCCTATTTCAAGAAACTCTACGAGGAAGGAAAATTCGTTGAAAAAGTAGCTCAACAATACTACGACGAAGAGGCCAAACAGTTTCTCGCCGACCGTTACATCACCGGCACTTGCCCCCACTGCGGCAACGAACGCGCCTACGGCGACCAATGCGAAGCCTGCGGCACCTCGCTCAATGCCACCGACCTCATCAACCCGAAATCCATGCTCAGCGGTTCCAAACCTGTGCTGCGTGAGACAAAACACTGGTTCCTGCCACTCGACCAAGACGAGCCTTGGCTACGCGAATGGATTCTCGAACAGCACAAAAGCGACTGGAAAAGCAATGTTTATGGACAGTGCAAATCCTGGATTGACGCTGGTCTGCAACCTCGCGCCGTTACCCGCGACCTCGACTGGGGCGTGAAGGTTCCCATTGAAGGCGCCGATGGCAAAGTGCTCTATGTCTGGTTCGACGCTCCCATCGGCTACATCAGCTTCACCAAGCAACACTGCGGAGCCGACTGGGAGAAATGGTGGAAATCGCAGGATACCAAGTTGGTGCATTTCATCGGCAAAGACAACATCGTCTTCCACTGCATCATCTTCCCCTCCATGCTGAAGGCGGAAGGCAGCTATATCCTGCCTCAGAACGTTCCCGCCAACGAGTTCCTCAACCTCGAAGGCGACAAAATTAGCACCTCCCGCAACTGGGCTGTTTGGCTGCACGAATACCTCAAGGACTTCCCCGGCAAACAGGACGTTTTGCGCTACACCCTTTGCAGCAATGCTCCCGAAACCAAGGACAATGACTTCACTTGGAAGGACTTTCAACTGAAAAACAACAGCGAGTTGGTTGCCATCCTCGGCAACTTTGTCAACCGCACAGTGGTGCTTACCCACAAATTCTTCGAAGGCAAAGTGCCCGCACAAGGCACTCTCAGCGAAGCGGATATGGAAGTCGTGAAGGAACTGGCTTCCTACCCCGAACGTATCGGTCGCAGTCTCGAACTCTACCGCTTCCGCGAAGCCGTCAGCGAGATGATGAACCTCGCCCGCCTCGGCAACAAATACCTCACCGACACCGAGCCTTGGAAACTCATAAAGACCGACCCAGAACGTACCGCAACGGTGCTCAACCTGGCGTTGCAGATTTGCGCCAACTTGGCAATCCTCTGCGAGCCTTTCCTGCCCTTCAGCACTGCAAAACTTCAAAAGATGCTCAATTTCGAGGGCAAGCACGCTTGGCGCGAGGCAGGCAACGCCTCGTTGCTGGCAGAAGGCACCCAACTCAATCCCGCTGAACTGTTGTTCGAAAAGATTGAAGACTCCGCCATCGACGCGCAAGTCAACCGTCTGTTGGAGACCAAGCGCCAGAACGAACTCAACGCATGGAGTCCCAGCGAAGTCAAAAAAGAGGTCGCTTTCGAGGATTTCGGCAAGATGGACATCCGCGTGGGTACCGTTTTGGAATGCTGTAAAGTACCCAAGGCGGACAAACTCCTACAATTCAAGATTGAGGATGGAATGGGCACCCGCACCATCGTCAGCGGCATCGCCAAGTTCTATCCCGAACCCGAAAAACTGGTAGGCATGCAAGTTTGCTTCATCGCCAACTTCGCCCCCCGAAAGCTCAAAGGTGTGGAAAGTCAAGGCATGATTCTCAGCGCCGAAGACAAGGATGGTCGTCTCGTACTCATCACTCCTTCTCAAATGGTAACCCCAGGCTGCAACGTTGGCTAACCCAATAGTCACTGGTTGCAAGTCTCCGCTCATAGTTCACCCAATATGCGCATCCTACTTTTAGGCGCCTCGGGACTCTTGGGACACAATGTCCTCAAGCAACTCTTGCAATTCAATCATAGCGTTGTTGTGCTGATAAGGCACAGCAACGCTATTCATTTAGAGACTTCGCATCCCTACGAGACCCTTGTCGGCTCACTGCTCGACTACCACACTTTGGCAAAAGCCGCCGCAGGATGCGATGCCATCGTCAACTGCGCCGGCACCACCGACATGGCGTTGCTGCACTACGAAGACTATCTGCCCGTCAACAGCCACCTTTGCGACCACTTGCTGCAAATCTCGCGCGACCTCAACATCCGCACCCTCATACATGTAAGCACAGCCAACACCATTGGCTACGGCACACCTCAAAGCTTGGCAGACGAGTCCGTTCCCATGCAACCGCCTTTCTGCCAGTCCTTCTACGCTCTCAGCAAGCAGGAAGGCGAACAGAAAATACTCCAAGCGGCAACTTTGCATCCCGACAACCATTTCATCGTGGTCAATCCTGGATTCATGGTAGGCGACTACGACATCAAGCCGAGCTCGGGAAAACTCCTCATAACAGGCTATCGCAAACCCTTGATGGCCGTGCCCAAAGGGGGGAAGAGTTTCATCCACGTTGCAGATGCCGCCACCGCCATTTGCAACGCTATCTATCATGGAATCAACGGACAACGTTATTTACTTACGGGCAAAAACATGACACTGAAAGCTTTTTATGAACTACAGGCGCAGACCATGGGCTACCAACAGAAATGCCTTACCCTACCCAGCTGGTTGGTTCGCTTTGCGGGCAAACTTGGCGACCTCTTGCGCACGTTGGGCATCAAGACACAGCTCTCCACCCGAAATGTAAACCAACTGCTTGTGTGCGAGTACTATTCCGCACAGAAAGCCCAATCCGACCTCCTCATGCCTTCAACTCCCATCGCCACCGCCATTCAAGATTTTTGGAAATACCAGAACGAGAAGTTTTGACTATAGGCAACTTCATTAGTGTCCCGTTAAAATTGGGACTAATTTAAAATTAATAATAAAGTCCCTCAAAGAGGGTGTAATCGTGTTCTTTGACATCGGTGGGAATAGTCTT
>JAGHVO010000031.1 GCA_018064245.1 Candidatus Colimorpha pelethequi | reverse complement strand
CGCATGTCGGTCAAAAACTTAAAGAAACAATTCAAGGAGGCCTTCGGGGCTTCTTTGAGAGTATATAATGGCAAAGAACTGGCCGATGACGATGCACGCCTGGCCTCAATCCGAACTGGTGATGCCAAGGGCGGAGATCTCTCCGTGCGCGGAAATATGAAGGTGGGCGGATTCGAGAAGAAGATGCTCGAGATATACGGCATCAGCGTACAGGTGGCCGATGCCGCCGACACACAGCTGGTGCCCGACGATGTCACCATCGCATCTGTTGCTCGATTCCAAAGTGGCGATTCGACGGAAAACTCTGTGGCTCAAGTAGAAAACGAGGCTGCGACGGCAACTCCCGCTGCAGTTCCTGCCGTGGATATCGAGCGTCTGATTGATGCCGCCTTGATGGACGGCGTGGTGACCGACAAAGAGCGGGCCATCCTCATCAAGAAAGCCACGGCTCAGGGCATCGATCCTGACGAATTCGAGATGGTGCTGGATGCCAAAATTCTTGAGAAGGGCGCACAGTCGGCTCCTGCGGCTTCCTCAACTCCCGATGCCGCTCCAGCAGTAGAGGCGGCTGCCGTAGCAGTTGCCGCTGAAAAAGCTGCCGAAGAAGCTAAAGCCAAAGCTGAGGCTGAAGCAAAGGCTGAAGCAAAGGCTGAAGCAGAAGCCAAGGCGAAAGCTGAAGCGGAAGCTAAGGCAAAGGCCGAAGCAGAGGCTAAGGCAAAGGCTGAGGCAGAAGCCAAGGCGAAAGCTGAAACAGAGAAGAACACAAAAGCCATAACAGTCAAGGCAAATGATGAGGGGAAATATATGGGTGTGGCCACAACGGGACAGACGCTCTATTTCGTACCTGATGCAAATGACGCAAACAGCGTTATTGCCACTTCGCCATATGAAGGCATGTGGGACGAAGAGCCCGAAGGAGATATCGCGTTACCCGACAAAGTCAACCTGGATGGCAAAGTGATGTCCGTGATAGGGGTAGGCAAAGCAGCCTTCTTTGCGTGCAAGCAGATCACTTCGATTACGCTGCCTGAATCCATCACCTCCATTGGCGAAAATGCGTTCAAAGAATGCATAAAGCTGACCAAAGTTGTCGCATTGGGTGAAACGACTATTGGGGCAAGTGCATTCCGAGAATGTTCCGCTCTTGTAGATATACATTTCCCCAAGGTTACGTCTATAGGGAGTTATGCATTGGGGAACTGTTCCGCTCTCGCAAAAGTGCAATTCCCAGAAGCTGTTTCTATAGAGGGTTATGCGTTTAACAGTTGTTCTAATCTCGCTGAAATACAGTTTCCCAAGGCTACGTCTATAGGGGGCAATGCGTTTGAGAGTTGTAAAAAATTAGTGTCTGTAGAGTTTCCCATGGTGGTAAATATTGGATCGGAGGCATTCAAAGAATGCAGTAACCTGACGGATGTTCAGTGTCCAGAGGCTGAAAAAATCGGAGGAAGTACATTTTACAACTGCAGAAAACTTGCCAATGCCCAATTCCCCAAATTGAAATCTATGGGAGCGTGTGCATTTTATGACTGCGAGTCGCTCGAACAATTCACTATAGCTAACGGAGTGACGATTATCCTAGAGTATGCCTTCGAATCTTCTGGTTTGAAAAAAATCATCATTCCTAATAGTGTCACAGAAATAGGTTATAAAGCATTTTATGGCAGCAAACTGGGAAAAGTAATTATTCCGAGTTCTGTGTTGAAGATAGGGTATGGAGCGTTTAAGAACACCAAACTTTCATCTGTCATTATTCCAAATAAGTCAACACGATTTGGAACGATGCTTTCCGATGAACATAAGGATGATCCATGGTATTGGCGTGATGACGCATCCAATAGTTTCTCCTGCAATGTCACTCAATAGTTACTATTATTTTACCAGCAATATAAAACCTAAGTTCAACTCATAAATGCATACAATAATAATTCAATAGCAATCTAATTATCAACAATTTTAATTCTTAATATTATGACATTTGATTACAGACTTCAACGAAAAGGCGAGCAGATTTGGTTCGCTTCTCAAGACGGCAATGGTATCACCGTTAAGGCAGGAAAGATTATTAGTTTTAATAAAACATCTGGCAATTACGTTGTAGAGTCGTCTGACAAAGATGATGATGACGAATTGGTTCTAAAAGAAGACGAAATTTTCAGTTCTTTGAAAGCCTGCTTGAAAAAGTACAATCTGATTAAGTTCTGCGAAGTATTTCTCGGAGGAGGAGTGAAGGTACGCGATTACGCAATTGCAAACGATATCGAAGAAGCCATTGAGACTCTCAAAGAGAAATATCCTGAAGCCACTTCTATTAGAGAAGTCGAGTAGCGAATAAGACAATTCTTATCAAGATTAATTCTATGTCTGAAATAACTCTTCAATTTATTCTCACCTCCATAAACGAATAAACTGGGCGTTGCTTCTAAGGGTTCTTTCCAACAATAGGAAGCCCGCCAATTGGAGTAGCGACAATGCACACCTTGACATTTACTACCTATACTTATGAACGACAACAAAACTCAAAAGGAACTTTCTTTCAAGCAGAAACTGAATCTCGTCTTTGACGACAATCTGCGCACGCATGTGTGGCAGAATATGGTCGATTGGTTTATCATTGCTCTCATCATCGTGAGCACCGTGGAGGTGTTTCTCTCAACTTTTGATGGGGTAAATGCCAGGATGGGCAACGTGCTGAATGTGGTGGACCTGGTGACCACGATAATCTTCACTATCGAGGTGTCGCTGCGTATATGGTGCGCCGACTTGCTTGTCCCGAAGTACAAGGGTTTCAAAGGACGCGTGAAATACTGTCTCAGCTTTTACGGATTTGTTGATTTCATCTCGACCTATTCGTTCTATCTGGCACTGATTTTCCCCATTCCCTATCTGGCGCTGAAGGTGCTGCGTGTGCTGCGACTTGTCAGGGTGTTCCGCTATATGAAGTCGTTCCGCATCTTGGGCGAGGCTGTATCGTCGAAGAAACAGGAATTGGGCATCAGCCTGGCATTTCTCTCCATTCTGACGGTGATCCTTTCGTTTCTGCTCTATTTTGCCGAACATGCCGCCCAACCCGACCGCTTTGAGAACGGCTGGGGCTCGCTGGTGTGGGCTTTTGCCAAATACCTTGGCGATCCGGGCAAAATGGCCGACTTCGAGCTGGTTACAACATGGGGCAACATCATCGCCATCATCGTGGGCATCCTCGGCATAGCCATCTTCGCCGTGCCAGCGGGTCTGATTGGTTCCGGATTCGTGGAGGTGATTGAGGATAAACAAAGAAACGAAGTCCTGGCCGGCCGTATCAAAGACATCAATAATCGGTTCGACGCCTCCACAGGGCCGAAGGCCTATCTCGACGGACGCAAGGCAGGGCCGCGATATGTGTCGTTTGATGCCTTGCAGGCGGTCTGTCTGCTTACGGATGAGGAAATCGTTGAGGCGGTGAGAGAGAGCGACAATCTGCGTTTCCACCGCAAGGAGGCAGATTACGACACATCTTTGCGTTTCCGCCCCAAGAAATCGGATTACGGCATGTCCTTTGCCGACCTCAAGGTGCTGGAACGCTACAAAACAAATACCTCTTACGGCTTTTGTCGTCGCACGGAGGAAAATAAGTTCTGTGTTCTCAATATTTGGGGTGCCACCGAACACGGGTTGTCGCATTTTGTGGAAACAATAGCGGACAACACTCCCTTGGATGTGATCACTCGGGAGAGACGTTTCTTCGGAACGGCAGAGGAACTGGGACAAACCCATCACGAGGCATACGTCAAGATGACGGATCCGAATGTCGCGAATACAGAATCGGAGGAGGAACCCCTGCCACAGATGTTCCAAGACTACTTGGCTGATCTGCGACAGATTAAGTCCGACCAGTTGGTCATTGCATTTGCCAGTGGTGCCTCAACTCGGGCAGATGTCGTGGTGGAATGGGGTATGCCGAAGGACACGGAAGGTTTTCAATTTGAAGGCAGCCATGTGCAACCACAGCACCAGGAACTTGTGCAACATTTTGTCGAGACCCTCCAGCACAACCTCGCCGAGGTGCAAACAACGACACCTCGAAAGAATGAGATTGTGACACACTTCTCGTTTGCCACGCACAGTATCGGCATGGGGCGGAAAGAGACACACATCGCCCGCGGTATATTCAACAACTGCCACGCCTCGGTGGTTATGGTCTATCTCAACGTGAAGACCATCCTGCAAGGCTCCGACGACAATTACTACTCCGCCCTCAAGGCGATGCTTGACACAATAGATGAGATTTCTTGACTTCGATTGTGTTCATTGGACAATAACCTTGACGTTAACGTTGACCTTGACTTTTGTCCCAACTTTTTTTTAATCATTACTAAGTTTCCATTTAATGGAAATTCATAACATAGGACGGCCAAAAACACATCGTCCGCCTCCAGAAGCAGATTGACATCTTCGGCCAGTAAACTCATAAAACGTATCATCTCGGGTATGACCGAAAAAAATATACAAAATGCATGAGTTTTTACGTGTATAACCGAAAAAGTCGTAACAGGCAACATCAACGGAATAGAGTGCATGTTCGTGGCCGACTTCCTGACAAGGCAGGAAATCTAAACACGATACTCCCTTCTTCAATTCGATATCGTACCATTTGAAAAATAACATGGGATAATAACCTTGACTTTGACGTTAACCTTGACCTTGATTTTAACGGGAAGTGTCCCAACTTATTTTTAAAACAATACTATAGACGGATTTTCCCACTTTAGACGTGTAGATATAAAACAGAACGAGATCTTCGGGCGGTCCCCCCCCAAAAACCATCGACAGTGGAATACTAATTTCCATTAGCAATGGAAATTAGTTTCCATTTGTAATGGAAATTCGATTGTGTTTGGAAATATAATCGTATATTTGCATCTGAAGAAATATTGATGTCTATGATTACAAAGGTTGATATAGAGAACGTTATATCGCAACAGATGCGTGTAATGGCATCTTCGGATTCTTACCCTAGGGAGCAACTTTCAGAGATAACTATACCTTATCCTGACTTCGCCTACATCATTTCAGGCATCAGGAGGTGTGGCAAAAGTACACTTGTGGGGCAACTCCTACAGCCTCTGGCGGAAGAATCGATCTATGTGAAATTCGATACTCCACGGCTGTACGGATTCTCCATAGAGCAGTTCCGCCTTTTGGATGCCATCATTGCCGCAAAGAAGGCCAAGTACCTCTTTTTCGACGAAATCCAGGTGGTGGAAGGCTGGGAAGTGTATGTGCTGGGCAAGCTCGACGAAGGTTACAATGTGGTGGTGACAGGCAGCAACGCCACCATGCTAAGCAAGGAACTCGGCACCCGACTGACGGGCCGCCACATTGCCAAGTCGCTCTATCCGTTCTCGTATAGCGAATATGTGGGATACCTCAACAAGGAGTATTGCGCCAGCAGCCTTCGCGACTACCTTGCCGATGGCGGTTTCCCTGCCTACCTAAACCTCGGCGACGAAGAGGTGCTGGCTCAGCTGACCGAGGATGTGCTCTATCGCGACATCATGGTGCGCTATGGAATCAAGGAGAGTATGCCGCTGAAAAAGTTGGCCACCTATCTTGCCAGCAACTGCGCCCGCCTCACCAGCGCCAATAACCTGAGAGATGTCATCGGGGTGAAGTCTTCGCAGACGGTGATTGACTACTTCTCATACCTCAGCGATTCCTATCTCTTCCACTTTGTGAGCAAGTTCAGCTACTCTTATCGAAGCCAGCAGCTCAACCCCAAGAAGGTGTATTGCATCGACACGGGCCTGCAATCGGTGCTCACCACCTCGTTCTCACAGGATACCGGTCGACGACTGGAGAACATGGTGTATCTGGAACTGCTGCGCCGTGGTGGAGAGATAAACTACTATGCCGAGCGTGGTAGCGAATGCGACTTTGTGGTGAGCCACAAGAATAAGGTAGATACAGCCATACAGGTATGCCTGGAAGTGGACGACGAAAACCGCACCCGCGAGGTGAAAGGTCTGCTGTCGGCCATGTCGGCATTCGACCTACAGCAAGGCATCATCCTCACGGAGAACCAGACCGACACCCTAATTGAGGACAGACGCCAGATAGACATTGTGCCTGTGTGGCAATGGTGCCGCCGATGAGTCCTAAGTCCAACTTCAAACCTTCTTCCTCTCCTCTTCGATTGTGTTCAAGTCTGAAATCAAAAAAGGCTCCTTCACAGGAGCCTTTTTCACACGATTAAAGTATATTTAGAGTAAAAAGAAGATTCGGGATTAACTGCATTTGCTCCAGCCGCAGTTGGGACAGCTCTTGCAGCCACCGGTGTAGATCAACTTGGAACCACAGTCGGGACAAGTCTCGCCAGTTTCGGTGCCGTCCTTGATGTAACGTTTCAAGGCACGAGCCACGCCGTTGGACCAGGTGGTGATGGCATCAACGTCGAAAGTCAGCTTGCCAATCAGCTCAACGACATTGGGGATAGGCATGCCGTGACGCAAGATACCGGAAATCAGTTTTGCATAGTTCCAATACTCTTTCTTGAACATACGGGAGAGACCTTCCATAGTTACATGATAGCCATCTTTGTCGAGGAATTGGAAATCGTAGCGGGCATGCTCGTCGCCAGGTTCCTTGACACGGATCACCCAACCTTTTTCAACCCATTTGGGCAACACGAAGTTCTCCGACTTACCCGTAAAGATTTCGTAGGGACGACCCTCGTACATGCCGACAACGGCAATCCAGTCCTCTTTTTCGTTCTTGAAGCGGATGATCTCCGCATCGAGTTTCTTAGGACGCTTGGGCGCTTTCGTTTCACCGAAGTGATGTTCGTCACATTTAGCCTCCTTGGTAGAAACGAGAACGCCGTTACGAGAACCTTCTCTGTAGATGGTGCATCCTTTGCAGCCTGCCTCCCAGGCAGTCTGATAGATTGTGCTTACTATTTCTTTACTTGTCTCCTTAGGAATATTGACAGTGACGCTGATGGAGTGATCCACCCACTTCTGGATGTCGCCCTGCATCTTCACCTTGTTGACCCAGTCGATGTCGGCCGAAGTGGCTTTGTAATAAGGAGAAACCTCGATAATCTTGTTCAGTTCCTCATCCTTCATCTGCATAACTGCATCGACATCATAGTTGTTGACACGCAGCCAATCGATGAACTTGGGATGGAACACGTTGTACTCCTCAAAATAATCACCGCTTTCATCCTTGATAATCTTATGGGTAGAAGAATCCTTGTCGTTGGGATTGATTTTCTTGCGACGCTTGTAGTTGACCAAGAATACAGGTTCGATACCCGAAGTGGTCTGCGTACAGATGCTCACGGTGCCGGTAGGAGCGATGGTCAACAACGCGATGTTGCGGCGACCATTGGCAACCATCTCGGTGTACATCTTAGGATCGGCCTCTGCCAAACGCTGGATGAAAGGATTGAGTTTCTCGCGGTTGGCGTCATACAACGGGAAAGCACCACGCTCTTTTGCCATGATGACCGAAGAGCCATAGGCAGCGCAAGCCAAAGCCTTATGCACCTCGATGGAGAAATTGGTAGCATCTTCCGTACCATAGCGATAACCCATAGCTGCGAGCATATCGCCTTCGGCAGTGATGCCGAAACCCGTACGACGGCCTTCAAGACATTTCATCTTGATGTTCAGCCACAAATTCTTCTCAACGCTCTTGATTTCCTCCGCCTCGGGGTCGGAATCAATCTTGGCGATAATCTTGTCAACCTTTTCCAACTCAAGGTCAATCAAGTCGTCCATCAAACGCTGACCCTTGGTGACATGCAGACGGAAGAGGTCGAAATTGAATTTTGCCTGCGGAGTGAAAGGATTCTCCACATAGCTGTAAAGGTTGATGGCCTGCAGACGGCAGCTGTCGTAAGGGCACAAAGGAATTTCGCCACAGGGGTTGGTGCTTACCGTGCGATAGCCAAAATCGGCATAGCAATCGGGCACACTCTCACGCAAGATGGTGTCCCAGAACAGAACGCCAGGTTCCGCCGAAGCCCATGCGTTAGCGATAATTTTGTCCCACAAAGCCTTGGCATCGATTTCCTTACGCACCATAGGATTAGGAGAGTCAATAGGATATTGCTGAACAAAAGGCTTTCCAGTCTTTACGCAATCCATGAATTCGTCGGTAATCTTTACCGAGACATTGGCACCCGTAATCTTGCCTTGTTCCAACTTGGCGTCGATGAATTTCTCGGCATCGGGATGTTTTATGGAAATAGAGAGCATCAAAGCGCCACGACGACCACCTTGGGCGACCTCGCGGGTGGTGTTGCTGAAACGCTCCATGAAAGGAACGATACCCGTAGAGGTCAATGCACTGTTCTTGACAGGACTGCCCTGCGGACGGATATGACTCAAGTCGTGGCCTACACCACCTCTACGCTTCATCAGCTGCACCTGTTCCTGGTCAACCTTCATTATGCCGCCATAGGAATCGCTGTTGCCAGGGTTGCCGATAACGAAACAGTTGCTCAGCGAAACCACCTGAAAATTGTTGCCAATGCCCGACATAGGACTACCTTGAGGCACAATATATTTGAAGTCCTTCAACAGCTGATAGATTTCCTCCTCGGAGAGCGGGTTGGGATACTTGTTCTCGATGCGAGCGAACTCGGCAGCCAAACGATGGTGCATCATGTCGGGATTGAGTTCAAAAATAATGTCGCCGTCGCGCAGCGCATATTTGTTCATCCAGACATTTGCGGCCAACTCATCACCTCCAAAATATTCAATGGAGGACTTCATAATCTCGTCGGGAGTATATTGCTTCAAATCTTTAGGAGAGGGTGTATCCATGGCATTAGCTATTGATGTATCTTCTTTTGTATTAATATTTTCGACCTGGCGTGCGTCAGCCGGAGCCTGTTTCTGTTTCTTACCCTGCTTAGAGGTTTCCTTGGGGGCGGGTTCTTGTGGAACTTCTTCAAAAAGCGAAAACAAATCCGACTGCATAATGATAAAATTTACGTTTTAGGGGTTGAAGCCTAAATAACAAATAATTATAAAAAAATAAAATATTTTTTGATTTTGCGAAAGTACAAATCATTTTTTAAGTGATGTATTCAAGATATTAACAACAGAAATACATGCACACCTAAATCGCTGATTTACACATTTTAATAGACTAATAATCAATAATCCAAAACGTCAACAGACTCTTGGATTTCATAACCTCAAAATGGTAACAAAGCAAATTGAACAAACAACAAAAAAAGCGGGCAAAAGCCCGCTTTTTTTCTTGCTGTCGGTGGTGGAATTAACGAACCATCAACTTCTGGAACTGGCAACGTACACCGTTGGCAACAACGCCATACATGTAAACACCAGAAGCGAGGTTGGAAAGATCTAAAGTAACGTCACCGTTCTGTGCGCTGACAGGAACTTCGTTCAGACAATTGCCTTTCACGTCGTAAAGCACAACCTTTGCATTGGAAATGTTTTTCTCGGCGACATACTGAATACGCACGCTATTGGCGGCAGGATTGGGATAAGCCTTCATGGAAACATTGCCAACTACGTTCTCAATGCCTACCATAGTACGGTAAACCTTTAAAACCACATAGGAAGAGATGCTGCTATTGGCAGTGTTGGTAATGGACATCTTGAACGTACCATACTGACCGCCAGGATAGTCTTCAGCAATGTCAAATTCTGGATAAACTTGATCATCAGTCTGACCGGCATTAATGGTGAAAGGATTCGATTCTGTTCTGCCCGTCATACAACGGCCGCCTGCACAGATACCGGAAACGGAAATGCCATTGGCGTTGATGGGTTCAATCTTGGCAATAACCTCCAAATTTTGGTCAGTAAGATTGGTTGCACCCATAAAAAAATAACAGCCAACGCCCGAACCTAATTCTGCCGCAATGGTGTCAGCATTGTGATAGACATTACCCTCACGAACAAAATCAAAATAGTTCTGCGCATTCATCACGAAAGCACAAACCATAAAAAGAACAAGAATAATACTTTTTTTCATACTTTAAAGTTTTTATTAGTCATTAATTTGAGCGGCAAAGATACACATTTTTTATCGTTTGGCAAATTCTATCAATTCATCGACCACTTTTTTCACGCCAGTGCCGGCCTTTTCCTGAATGACGGTGATAGGACGAGAGATTGCAACAGCTTTTGGATCAACAAGGTAGCATGGCGATTGACGAGGAACATAATGTATCAAGCCCGCGGCGGGATAGACATTCATCGAAGTGCCGACGACCACAAAATAATCTGCCTGCTCGCACATCAAAGAAGCAGGTTCGATATTGGGGACCGCCTCGCCAAACCAAACGATGTGAGGGCGCAACTGCGCACCATCGGGAGCCTTGTCGCCCAAGTGAATGTCACGGTCGCCAATCTCGATAATCAAGTTGTCGTCACGGTCGCTGCGCGCCTTGGTGAGTTCGCCATGCAGATGCAGCACATTGCTGGAACCAGCCTGTTCGTGAAGGTTGTCGATGTTCTGCGTAACAATCTGCACGTCATAATATTCTTCCAAGCGAACCAACTGACGATGGCCTTCATTAGGCTTTGCCTCGAAAAGCTGTCGGCGGCGCTCGTTGTAAAAATTCAACACCAGTTCGGGATTGCGAAGGTAAGCTTCATGCGTGGCAACGTCTTCCACGTTATAATTTTCCCACAACCCATCACTGTCGCGGAAAGTGCTGATGCCACTTTCGGCACTGATTCCAGCACCCGTCAAGACAACAATTTTTTTCATAATATATTAAAGATTAATAGATTTTTAGATTATAGATTGGTTTACAGATTATTTTGAAACAATAGTAAAGGTGGTTCTGCGGTTCTGCGCCCTACCCTCTTCCGTGCCGTTGTCCGCCACGGGACGCGTATCACCATAGCCTTTATAGGAAAGTCGGGTCGCAGAAATGCCCTTGTCCACCAAGAAATCGAACACCGCCTTGGCACGCTGTTCCGAGAGACGCTGATTGTCGGCCGGCTTGCCGATATTGTCGGTATGACCTGCAAGTTCCACTTTCAAAGTGGTATTTTTCTGCATGATGTCCAACACCTTGTCCAAATCCACACGCGACTCTTCCAACAATGTACTGGTGCCAAACGCAAAAAAGACATTGTTGAGCACAATGCTTTCGCCTATTTCTATGGGAGTCAGAGCGATATCGCGCAAAAACGAAGAGGCGGCATCACTGTTATGCGCTGTTTCAACCTCAAAATCAAAATTTTCGGAATAGAAAAGATAACCATCTGCGGAAATCTGGAAAGCATAGCTGCCACTGTTGGGCAAGCTGACCATATAACTGCCGTCAACCGCATCGGACGAAACTACGGCAATCTCCTTCATCCTTTCCTCGCTGGTAACGTCAAAGACTTGGATGGTAGTTTTCAGCTTTTGCAACGTTTTTTTGTCATAAACACTGCCCTTGACATTGAAAGTAACCGAAGCGCGAGTCTCCACAGGCAATTCAAAAGTATAGAGATCCTGACCGCCAAAACCGCCTTCACGCTCAGAGGCGTAGATTGCCGAAAAGCCATTGGCGGCTACAATCAGGCCACTTTCGTCGCCGGAGGTATTGATGGGATAGCCCAAATTGGTTGGCGTTTCCCACCCCGTGTCGGTACAATGGCTCAGGAAAAGATCCAAACCACCCATGCCCACATGGCCGTCGCTGGAGAAATATAATGTTTTGTCGTCGTAGTGGATATACGGACTCGACTCATTGCCAGGGGTGTTGATGGTAGGTCCCAAATTCTCGGGAGTGGTCCAATGACCGTTCATGAAAACCGTCTTCCAGATATCCTTTCCGCCATAGCCGCCTTTGCGGTCGCTGGAAAAATAGAGCGTTTTGCCGTCGATTGAGAAACTCGGCTGCGACTCCCACGCAGGGGAATTGACGTCCGGACCCAAGTTGCGCGGCCGCGACCACTTATCACCTTTGTTGGTACACATATATATGTCGCACCTTCCGCCGCCGTCGCTGCGACCGCAAGCCGTAAAGAACATCACCCTACCGTCTTGCGACACACATTGAGCCCCTTCGTTGTCGTTGCTGTTCACCGGCTCCGACATCCGCATAGCTTTGCTCCAACCATCCGCACTACGTTGCGAAGTGTAAAAATCCTCCTCCTCGGCGGTATTGGCGGTGGTAGTAGGCTTACGTGGAAAACGGCGCGTAAAAACCAGCGTTCCGCCGTCAACGGTAAGCGCCGGCAAGTATTCATCATCCTTGGAATTGACATTGGAGCCAAGGTTTACGGGATTGAACGAAACGGGATGCGCCAATGCATATTTTCTGAAATCGGCGGACTTCATTCCAAAGAGCGCATCGGTCCTACGGTCGCCTCGTTTATCGTACTGCAAGAAATACTGATAATTTTCTTTCGCCTTCTCAAAATTCCCTTCATTCAACTCAAGGTTTCCCAGTTCCAGCCATGCTTGCGGAAAGAAAGCCGGGTTGACCGCAACAGCAGCGTAATAATATTTTTTTGCCAAATTGGGCTGACGCGTGTCCAAATACCATTCGGCCAACATAATGTTTGGTTCAATGAAATTGGAATCCAACTCGACTGCCTTCTCAAAACAATGAACAGCATCGGAACTATTCGACTGATATAACGACATTTGTCCTTTCTCAAACAACTTGATAGCTTTACTGTTTGAAGAACTATATTGTTGAGCGAAAAGTGCCCACGGCACAAAAAACAACATCCAGAATATAAGTGATAACTTTTTCATATTCAATTAACGCAAAACGACAAACCTTTATTGCGCAAGATTTATGATTACATGATGTACAGACATTTGAAAAAAAGAGCATACAAAAACTTGTTTTTTTAAGAAAAAGATGTACTTTTGCACCTCAAAGAGAAATGTGCAATAGCGCGCACAACATTGAAAATTAATTTAATAAACAATAAAAGGAACGTATTATGTATTGGACACTTGAATTGGCATCAAAATTAGAGGACGCTCCGTGGCCCGCCACAAAAGATGAGTTGATTGACTATGCACAACGCACAGGAGCTCCAATGGAAGTTATCGAAAACCTTCAAGAAATCGAGGACGAAGGCGACCCATACGAGAGCATCGAAGACATCTGGCCCGACTACCCTACCAAAGAGGATTTCTTCTTTCAAGAAGACGAATATTAATCAATTGCTTTTTGCCCGTCAAACAGGCTTGAAAACACTTCGATTCAACACACTAACAGGAGCTGAGACCAGCCCCTGTTTTTTTATTGGATAAGTTGCTACAACATCTAATTCTTGTTAGATTCAGGATTACTTGAAACCATCTTCTCAAGTCTCAAACAACAGCGGAGGCGGCAATGCCGCCTCCGCTTGATTTACAAATAACAATCAAATTCACTGATCACGGCTACAACCTAAAAATTGAGCTTGTGACCCATGCGCTCTTGCTTGGTTTTGAGATAACGCTCGTTGTATTGATTAGGCTTGACAACGATAGGCACAGTTTCGGTAATGTTAAGACCATAGCCTTCGAGACCCGTACGCTTGACGGGGTTGTTGGTAAGCAGACGCATGTTGCGGACGCCGAGGTCACGGAGAATCTGAGCGCCAATGCCATAGTCGCGTTCGTCGGCCTTGAAACCGAGTGCGAGATTGGCATCCACCGTATCGAGGCCCTGCTCTTGGAGATGGTAGGCACGGAGCTTATTGACAAGTCCGATACCACGGCCTTCCTGACTCATGTACAGGATGACACCCTTGCCCTCTTTGTCGATCATCTGCATGGAAGTATGGAGTTGCTCTCCACAGTCGCACTTGCAAGAACCGAAAATGTCGCCCGTGGCGCAGCTGGAATGGACACGCACCAAAACAGGCTCGTCTTCCTTCCACTCGCCCTTCTTAAGTACAAGATGGGTGGAATTGTTGTCAAGCTGCGTATAGGCAATAAGGCGGAAATCACCCCACTGAGTAGGCAGAAATACCTCTTCTTCCTTGCGGATAAGAGTTTCATGGGCAATACGATAGGCGATAAGATCCTTGATGGTGATGATTTTGAGGTTGAACTTTTCGGCGACCTTCATCAGCTGTGGCAGACGTGCCATGGTGCCGTCGTCGTTGATAATTTCAATCAAGGCGCCGCAAGGACGGAGACCCGCCAGGCGAGCCAAATCGACAGCAGCCTCGGTATGGCCGGCACGCACAAGCACGCCGCCATTGCGGGCACGGAGGGGATTGATATGTCCTGGACGGCCCAAGTCGGAGGCTTTGGTGTCGGGATTGGCAAGTGCATTGATGGTCATGGCGCGGTCGTGCATCGAAACACCCGTGGTGCAGCCGTTGCCAAGAAGGTCAACGGTGATGGTAAAAGGAGTTCCGAGGAGCGAGGTATTGTCATGCACCTGCATGTCGAGGTTGAGCTCCTTGCAGCGGTCTTCGGTGATGGGTGCACAAAGTACGCCACGACCGTTCTTGAGCATGAAATTGACGTGTTCGGGAGTGATTTTTTCGGCAGCCATAATGAAGTCGCCTTCGTTTTCGCGATCTTCATCATCTACTACAATGACAAACTTTCCTTCACGGAAATCTTCGATAGCTTCTTGGATGGTATTCATTTTATAGACTTGATATTTGATATTGAGTTTTGAGTTTTAAGCTTTAAGTTTTAAGCATCACGACCTTTCACTTTGGCAAGGAGACCACATGCCGCCATTATATCCTCTCCTCGAGAGGTGCGCAAGGTGCAAGTGATGCCCTGTTTGTTGAGAAAAGATTGGAAACGCTGGATAGTGAGTGGCTGGGAAGCCTTGAAATTCGGGGCGGTGGCAGAGTCGTGGTAACGAATAAGATTGACACGACAATTGAGTCCTTTGAGCAACTGAACCAACTTAACCGCATGCGCCTCATCGTCGTTTACACCACGAATCATGGTGTACTCAAACGTAAGTCTGCGCTGGTGCGACCAATCGTAGCGACGCAACAAGGAGACCAGTTCGGAAATGGGATAGGCTCGCTGCATGGGCATGATGGCGACACGCTCTGTTGGAACAGGATTGTGAAGACTGATGGCAAGATGACACTCCGACTCGTCGAGAAAGCGTTTTACCATAGGAATAACACCCACCGAAGAAACTGTGATGCGGTGCGGGCTCCAGCCAAGCCCCCAGTCGGAGGTAAGAACGGCGATACTTTGCATTACGGCATCGTAGTTGTCCATCGGCTCGCCCATACCCATATAGACGATATTGGTGAGCTTCGAAAATTCCGGAATGGAGAAAATCTGGTTGAGAATCTCGCCGGCGGAGAGACTTCCATGAAACCCTTGGGCTCCAGTGGCGCAGAAGCGACAACCCATCTTGCAACCCACCTGACAAGAAACACACAACGTAGCGCGGTCCTCTTCGGGAATGAAAACGGTTTCGAAATAGTGAACTGCCGCGTCGTTTATTTGTTGATTCGAATTATCGAGTTGATAGGGGAAAAGATATTTCTTGGTACCATCCTTGGAAACTTGGCAGTTGACAGGAGTGGGGCGATTTACAACGGAAATTTCCTTAAGGCGCGCGCGTACCTTGAGCGAGAGATTGGTCATGGCATCAATCTCGCTCACACCCTTGGCATAAAGCCAATCGCAGAGTTGTCGGGCAGTGAATTTCGGGAACCCCTGTTCAAGACAGAGTTCCTGAAGTTGAGAAAGTGTGAGTCCAAAGAGGTTGAGCATGATAGCGTTTTAGTTTTAAGTTTTATGCTAAAAGTGCATTCGATAATTCTTGTAATGTATTGTCACATTAAAAGTCCCACGTTTCGCGATCTTCGGTCTCGTTCATTATTTCCTCTTGGAAACGAGCACAGTCAAGTTCAACATCAAGAGGAACACTTGGCGCTTCGAAATCACCACGCGGGAATTTGAGTTTGGGATCCTTGTAAATACTTTGCATATAGTAGCCAAAGATAGGCAGCGCCATGCTGGCACCTTGTCCGTAGGTCATGTTCCGGAAGTGGATGGAACGCAACTCGCCGCCAGTCCAGATGGCAGTGGCGAGTTTGGGCGTGATGCCTACAAACCAGCAGTCGGAGTTGTTTTGCGTGGTGCCCGTCTTTCCAGCGATGGCAGTGGAATAGTCGCTGAGATGGTACTTGTAGTTGAGTCGCGTACCCGTACCACTCTGCACCACACCTTTCATAAGATGAAGCATCATGTAAGCGGTCTTTTCGTTGAGGGCTTCGTGGCGTTCGGGAGTGAAGCGTTCCAGAACTGTACCTTTGGAGTCTTCGATGCGGGTGATAAAGATAGGTTCTACATATTCGCCACGATTGGCAAAAGTAGCCATGGCGCCAGCCATCTCATAGACAGTGATTTCGGGCGTTCCCACACAAATGGCGGGAACAGCGTCGATGTCGCTCTTTACGCCCATCTTGCGGGCAATGGCAATCACCTGCTCTGGAGAACCTTGCTTCATCAAATAAGCCGAAACCCAGTTGACAGAATGCGCAAGTGCCCACTTAAGCGTAACCATCTCGTTTTCGCGCTCGTGGCTGGAATTATGAGGACACCAATCGGGACCGTTCCAAGTCTCGAAACAAACCTCAGCATTAGGCACCTCGGTACAAGGATACATGTCCAAATCCTGAAGCGCCATAGTATAGACGAAAGGCTTGAAAGTGGAACCCACCTGACGGTGGCTCTGCACATTGTCGAATTTGAAATAGCGGTAGTTGATGCCGCCCACGTATGCCTTTACATAACCCGTTCCCGGCTCCACCGACATAAGTCCGGCATTAAGAAAACGCTTGTAGTAGAGCAACGAATCCCACGGAGTCATCGTGGTATCGATATACCCTTTTTTGTTCCATGCAAAAACCCTCATATCGACAGGCTGCTTGAATTGTTCGCGGATTTCGCGGTCAGAAAAGCCTTCGTCCTTGCCGTTGCGGTAACGGTCGCTCTGCTTCATGGCGTTGGTGAGGAAACGCTCCTTTTGTTCAGCGGAAACGCCATCGAACGGATCACCTTTGCGATTTTTAAGCTCACGGAAAAAGGCAGGCTGGATTTCCTCGCTAAGATGCTTCTTGACAGCTTGCTCCGCATACGCCTGCATACGAGAATCGATTGTTGTATAGATACGAAGTCCATCCTTATGAACATCGTAGTGCTCTCCGTTCGACTTGCGATGGTGTTTGCACCAGTCCTTCATATAGGTACGAATATATTCACGCAAATAGGTGGCAAGACCGTCGTTGTGGCTTTGTGGAGTATAATGTGAGACATCGATGGGTTCCTCTTTGAGGCGTTCAAAATCCTCATCGGAGAGGTAGCCGTAGTGGTTCATCTGACCAAGCACAACATTGCGGCGACGCAACGCATTGTCGTAGTTGCGAATAGGATTGTAAGTAGTGGGAGCCTTGAGCAAGCCCACAAGCATGGCGGCCTCACATTCGGTAAGGTCGGAAGGCGACTTGTCAAAAAAGGTCTTTGCGGCAGTCTTGATACCAAAGGCATTGCTGCCGAAATCCACCGTATTGAAATACATGGCAATGATTTCCTGCTTGGAGTAGTTGTGCTCCAGCTTTACAGCCACGACCCATTCTTTGAACTTAGAGTGTACAATGCCCAACTTGCCCTTGTGCTCACGTGGGAAGAGGTTCTTGGCAAGCTGCTGGGTGATGGTGCTACCACCGCCGCTGCTGCCGTGACGACCCAAAAGAGTCTTGAAAAAGACACGTCCCAAACTGCGGGCGTCGATGCCTGAATGCTTGTAGAAACGTGCATCTTCTGTAGCTATCAAAGCGTTGATCAGATTTGGGGAAAGTTGTTCATAACTGACATTGGAACGATTTTCGATTCCAATGAAACCCAAGATGGCACCATCGTCGGAAATGACCTCGGAAGCCTGGTTGCTCTTTGGATTCTCCAATTCCTCGAACGAAGGCATAAAACCCAACCAACCAAGCGAAAGCATGGTGAAATAAAGGAACAGCACCACCCAAAATCCTATGAATACGCGCCAAAGAATCTGTGTCTTAGTAAGTCCTTCTTTTTTTCTGGATTTTTTTCTCATATCTTTTGAAATAAATGAGTTATATTGAGCAAATCACCCTCTACCATTCACTATTTATCATGCGTCCCATTGTCGTGATTTGAAATAATGAACGAAATGTCGCTGATACCGACCAAATTGGTGTCGCGCATACCGTGAAAAACCTGAAAACGATAATCTCCGCACATCGGGAAACGCACATTGCGACGCAAGAAATAGCGACCATCGATGTAATGCCCCGAACTTTTCCCATACCATTTGCCTTCCAAGTCGGCCAAAGGACACTCCAAGGTATCAGCGGCAATGCTCCCGTCAGGGAAAGTAGTGTTGATGAAAAGGAAAAGATTGGAATAAGCAAAAGTATTGGCATTACGCACATCAATGCAAAAATCATAGAATTGGGTGGTGTCCTCAATTTTTACATTGAAATATAGCTGCTCATTCATGTTCCAACCATCTTCATCTACATGCTGGTTATCGCTGAAGATGACATTCCTATTGCAAGCCGACAAAAGGAAGAGGAGCGGCAAAATGCCACAAAACAGAAGCAGTGAAGCGTGATTTTTTTTCAGTCGACACATTGTGAGAAAGATAAATATTTTGAGATGTGTAAAGTGTAAATCAGCCGATTATTGTCCATTTTCCTCGTTGGACATTGGTTTTCTGGGGCGAGGACGGCGGTGGTCGTTGTTGCGACGATCGCCATTGTCTCTACGCGCACCACCTTCACGGCGTTCATCATTCTCCCTGCGTTCAGGACGTTCTCCGTGGTCACGATTGTGGCGTGGTCCACGATTGCCGTCACGGTCGGAACGATTGCCCCTATTCTCACGTTCATGGCGATCGCCACGGTCACCACGATCGTTGCGGGTGCTCTTCTCACCCTGGTCAGAGTCGGCCATACGACGCAACTCCTGCTCAAATTCGCTTGTTGAAGTCTCCTGCTGCAAAGCAGAAGTTGACATCAGTTCGACCTGGAAATCCTCCATCTTTTCAGGGTATTCCTGACGTTGGTTCATCTCAATGATTTCCTTTACCTTGGCTGCGGGCAAGGCGTAGAGGTCGTTTTCGCCTTCATAGGCATACCACATAATGCCACGGAAAACGTCGGTCTTTTTGTACAAGGCAAGTCCTTTTTGGAAACGGATAGCCACATTGGCGGGAGGGAACTGCTTGAGAGCATCTACATAGACATCATATTCGAAATTCAAGCAGCATTTCAGTTTGCCACACTGTCCAGCCAGTTTCTGAGGATTGGGGAGAATCTGCTGCACTTTGGCGGCACCGGTCGTCACCGACTTGAAATTGGTGAGCCAAGTACTGCAACAAAGCTCTCTGCCACAAGTACCTATGCCACCCACTTTGCCAGCTTCCTGACGGACTCCAATTTGCTTCATTTCCACCCTTACCTTGAATTCCTCGGCAAGGACCTTGATCAAGTTGCGGAAATCCACACGCTCGTCGGCGGTATAGTAAAAAATGGCTTTCGAATGGTCGCCCTGATACTCAACATCGTTCACCTTCATCACCAGGCCCAATTCCTCGGCTATCTGACGCGTACGACGCAACGTAGCAGCCTCATCTTTAATGGATTCCGTCCAACGTTCAATATCAACGACCTTGGCGCGACGGAAAAGTTTCTTGATGCTTTCGGAATCAACATCAACACCTTTTTTGCGCATCTGAATGCGACATGCTTCACCCGTAAGGCTCACAATTCCAATATCATGTCCAGGCATTCCTTCCACAGCGACAACATCGCCTTCGGTGACAGAAAGACCATCGGGAAGCTTGTAGAAATCCTTGCGGTTGTTCTTGAAACGGACCTCCACAAAATCAAACAAACATTCGCCAGGAGTATGTATGCCACGCATCCAATCGCATGAAGTTACTTTACTACAACTGCACAACTCGCTGTTTTTCACTGCTACATACGACTCTGGGCAATGGTTGCAGCCACGGGAAAGGAACTCCGGCTCGCTGTAACGAACCCAAGGTATTTCGGGATCGGGTTCAAGATAAGGATCTATTTGGTCGTTGGGATTCACAAACATAGCGTCCTCTTTCTCAACCGTCTGCTCCTTCTTATGGGCGCGTTTCTCGGCCGAACGACGCGCCTCTGCGGCCATTTCTTCAGCTGTGGCCACATCATCATCCTCTATTTCAGTGCTCACCGTTTCCTTGGAAACAATTTCTTCGTTAGTCTCCTCATGTTGTTCACTACTCGAATCCAACAATTCATCCACAATTTTATTAATATCTTCGCTCATAAAATTTTAAGCATTAAGTTTTATTCTAAATATTAGCTCAATTCAACCTTTTTACCGCTTCAATCCACGGCTCAAATTAAACGACAACTTCATAAAGGTGATTTTAGGGTTGGCGTTGCGCTCAATGGCATACATCGCCTCTTCCAGCGATTGCTCGATCATTTCGATGTTTCCTGTTCCAATCATTCGAGGAAAAGCGGCATCGAATTTCTCATCGCCAGACTCCAAATTCACTGGCAAACCAGCCACACTGTTCAAGAAGCAGCCGCGCATCACTTCCAAAGCATATCCTAAAAATATTTTTTGTCGTTCACGACCCATAGTACTCAATTTGTCAACATGTTCCGACAAATTTGTCATCTTCAACTTGAAGAGCATGCGGAGCCAATCCACAAACAATTGACGTTCTTCGGCAGTGCACGCCTGAGCCTTTGACGACAAACTTTGCGCACTGTCATCCACTTCGGGTTTGACGACAACGCGCTGAACTCTTGAAAGAATCGTGTCCAACATACCCTCCGAACGCTCCGAAACCAAGAGCAGCAGAGTTTTTTCCGACGGTTCCTCAAGGGTTTTGAGCAACTTGTTGGCGGCAGTGTTGTTCATCAGTTCAGCCATCCAAATCAATACAATCTTGTAGCCACCTTCATAGGAACAAAGCGAGAGTTCCTTGGTAAGATTGTCGGCGTCGCGCTCGCGAATCATGCCTTGCTTGTTTTCGATACCCAAATGCCTGAACCAACTGCCCATCGAGCCTCTTGCTTTGGTAGAAAGGACATAATCACGAAATTCCTCCTGGAAGTCATCCGAAGATACCGAGGAGCCTTTCACTTTGGGCGTCACCGCATTGGGAAAGACGAAATGGAGGTCGGTATGCATCAGTTGCTCGAATTTCTTGCAACTGGGACATTCTCCACAAGAGTCGGCACGCAAACCTTGATGTTCGCCTTCGTGATAGTGCTTTTTGTTTTGGCAATTCAGGTATTGGACATACGCCAAAGCCATGGCAAACGCACCATCTTCGTTCTTTCCTTCAAAGAGTTGCGCATGGCCAATTCTTCCCGAATCGATGATTTCCGTCAATCGGTTAGCCAAAACATATTGACCCTTAATATCTTCGCTCATAAAATTTTAAGCATTAAGTTTTATTC
>JAGHVO010000030.1 GCA_018064245.1 Candidatus Colimorpha pelethequi | reverse complement strand
AATCAACATCCTTACAGTTTTTCCACCCAGTGCTTTATTTGTTGCTCGTCTTCCAAACGGCACACAAGCAACGATTTGTCGCGGTAGGCAACCAAACAGTTGTCCAATCCTTGCACGATGGCTTGCGTTCCGTTTTCCACGTTTACAATGGTGTTGTGGGTGTCAACGGTAACAACTTTTCCGCTTACGGCGTTGTTGTCAGCGTCTTTCTGTGCATGGGTAAAGAGCGATCCCCAGGTGCCGATATCGCTCCAGCCGAAGTCTGCCGGAATAGTAAAGCGGTTCGTTGAACGTTCCATCACGCCGTAGTCGATGGAGATGTTTTCGCAATCGGGGAAGATGCCGTCGATGAAAGCTTGCTCTTCGTCGGTGCCGAACTTTTCGGTGCCTTGGTTGAAGAGTTTCACCATGTCGGGCAGGAATGAGGCGAAAGCTTTGCTGATGCCTTCCATCGACCATACGAAGATGCCTGAGTTCCAGAAGAAGTTGCCTGCGGCGAGGAATTTCTTGGCGGTTTCCAAGTCGGGTTTTTCCTTAAAACTGCTCATTGGAACAACTTCACTTTTGGGACCTTGCCATGCGCCATGTTCGATTTCGATGTAGCCGTAGCCTGTTTCGGGACGCGAAGGCTTGATGCCGATGGTCAACAGTGACTCTTGATGTGCGGGTTGCTCTACAAAGTCGAATCCCATCTCTATGATGTGCTGAAATTCACGCTCGTTGGTCACCAAGTGGTCGGCGGGTGTCACTACCACGGAAGCCTCGGGACAGTGTGACTTGATATGATAGTTGGCGTAGGCGATGCAGGGCGCTGTGTTGCGACGCATGGGTTCGCACAGCACTTGATTTTCTTTCAGTTCTGGAAGGTGTTCAAGCACCAACTGCTTGTAGTTTTTGTTGGTTACAACCACGAAGTTTTCGGCGGGCACTACGGGAAGAAACCGCTCGAAGGTGCTGCGAATGAAACTTTTTCCTGTTCCCAAAATGTCGAGGAATTGTTTGGGATAGTTGTCCTTGCTCAAAGGCCAGAAACGGCTTCCAATGCCGCCAGCCATGATAACACAGTATCTTTTGTTACGCTGTTCCATATAGATAATTGATAATTGAAAATCGACAATTGTTGATTAGTCCATCTGTTCACGGTTTGCGGTTCGCCGGTCACCGATTGCAGTGCACTTGATTTGCAAAGATACGTTTTTTTATTGGATTCAGAAAATAATCGTAAATTTGCATTTTAATCTCTAATCTTGTTCTTATGAATAAAGACATCGTTTGTAGCGGTATCCGCCCCACGGGCAATCTGCACTTGGGCAACTATTTTGGAGCGTTGCGTAATTTCGTCAAGATGCAGGATGAATTTCAATGCTTTTTCTTTATCGCTGATTACCACTCGCTTACAACACATCCCACTCCTGAAAATCTTTACAACAACGCCCGCCAGATTCTTGTTGAATATCTTGCGGCTGGTCTTGATCCCGAAAAATCGACCATTTATCTGCAGAGCGACTTGCCCGAAACCATCGAGCTTTATCTGTTCTTGAATATGAACGCTTATTTGGGCGAATTGGAACGCGTCACTTCCTTCAAGGACAAGGTCCGCCAGCAACCCAACAATGTCAATGCAGGATTGCTTACCTATCCTACGTTGATGGCCGCCGATATTTTGATTCACAAAGCCACCAAGGTCCCAGTCGGCAAAGACCAGGAACAGCATCTCGAAATGACTCGTACTTTTGCGGGCCGTTTCAATAATATGTACAAGCATGAGGTTTTCCCGTTGCCGCAAGCCTATAATTTTGGCAACGATTTGGTGAAAATTCCCGGTTTGGATGGAAGCGGCAAGATGGGCAAGTCGGAAGGCGAGGGCAATGCTATTTTCCTAAACGACGAGCCTGGCGTGATTCGCAAGAAGATTATGCGTGCCAAGACCGATTCGGGCCCTACGGAGATGAATCAGACAAAGCCTATTGAAATAGAAAACCTTTTCACATTGCTCAAGGTTGTTTCTTCGCCCGAAACGGTAGAATATTTCGATGATCTCTACAATCGTTGCCAAGTGCGTTATGGTGACTTGAAAAAGCAGCTTGCCGAGGATATGGTGAACTTCACGCAGCCGTTCCGTGAGCGCATCGCTGAACTTTCCTCCAACGAGGAATATTTAAAGCGTATTATGGATCAAGGCAAGGAAAAAGCCCACGAAAGCGCCCGTCGCACCATCGATGAGGTGCGCCATGTGATTGGTTACCGTAACTAAT
This sequence comes from Candidatus Colimorpha pelethequi, assembly GCA_018064245.1. Lineage (GTDB taxonomy): Bacteria > Bacteroidota > Bacteroidia > Bacteroidales > P3 > Colimorpha > Colimorpha pelethequi. Next base: position 68,720 of record JAGHVO010000030.1, on the reverse strand, counting down.
CTTGCTTTCAATACCAAAAAAGCCTGCGACTCTTTTGCCGCAGGCTTTTTTTTGAAGGATAAAGTCTGTTCTGTAATGTTTCAAGTAGGTATACAAAAAAAGAGCGATACTTGGTATCGCTCCTTTTTTTCGTAGTTGGTGTGACTGGATTATTCAGCAACAACAGCTTCAACAGCTTCTTCAACTGCTACAGCAGCGCTATCAACAACTTCTTCAACGGTTTCTTCAACCATTTCTTCTGCGATAACGGTGTCAACAGCTTCTTCTTCAGTAGCTGCGTTGTTGCAAGCTGCGAATGAGAACATACCAGCAACAGCCATCAAAAACATAACTTTTTTCATCTCTTTTTAATTTTAAATGTTATCAACTATTGATTTTTAACGTTTGCAAAAGTACTACAATTCACAATATCAAAAAGAAAAAAAACGAAAAAAAAACTTAAAATATGTTAATGCTATTGATTGTCAATAAATTAAAATGTAATTTTTTTTGTTGCAATAGCACCTAAAAGACTGTTTTTTATTGTTTTTTATTCTCAAAATGTGCTTTTTAGACGGTTGGAACCAATCCATTGAAACCCATAAATGCCATTGCCAAAATGCCGGCGGTGATCAATGCGATGGGGATGCCTTTCATTCCTTTGGGAACGCCTGTGAGTTCCATTTGCTCACGGATGCCGGCAAAGATTACCAATGCCAGGGTGAATCCGATTGCGATGCTGCCTGCATATATCATGCTTTCGAGCAGGTTCATGCCTTTTTGTACAACCAACAAGGCAACGCCCAAAACGGCGCAGTTGGTGGTGATCAAGGGAAGGAACACGCCCAAAGTTTGATAGAGTGCGGGGGCAATCTTCTTCAAAACGATTTCTACCATTTGTACCAAACCGGCAATAACCAGAATGTAAGCGATGGTTTGGAGATACTCAAGATTCAGTGGTACCAGGACGTATTCATTGATGAGAAAGGTCGCCAAGGTTGCAAGCAGCATCACGAACAATACTGCACCACCCATGCCTAAGGAACTTTTTACGTCTTTGGATACACCCAAGAAAGGACAAATACCAAGAAATTGGGCTAACACTACATTGTTGACGAAAATTGCGCCAATAACTAATGCAAAAATACTGATACCCATAGTTAAAAATTTGTTTTAGAAATATATATAATCGTGTGTGTGTTTGTTTGTCAACAAATACAATTGGCAAAAATACATTTTTTTTTTTATATGGCAAAATTCAAAGTAATTCTGATTTTTGATTTTAGATTGTAGAATGGGTTTTCTCATTGTGTGAGATTTTTGCTTAGAAACAATGCTTTTGCGTTTTGTGTGGTTTGTTCGGCTACTGCTTCAAGTGGTAGTTGCTTGATTTCAGCTATTTTCTTGGCCACTTCCACCACAAAGGCGCTTTCGTTGCGTTTGCCACGATGTGGCACGGGCGCCAGATAGGGTGAGTCGGTCTCAAGCAGTATCTTTTCTATTGGTATTGCGGCCACAACGTTGGCGAGGGTGGCGTTTTTGAACGTTACCACGCCGCCTACACCTATGTAAAATCCCAGTTCAATGGCTTTTTGTGCCTCTTGCACACTGCCTCCAAAGCAGTGCATCACGCCGTCGTAATGCTTGTAGTTGAGTTCTTTAAGAAGGTTGAACAGTTCGTTGTGTGCTTTGCGGATGTGCAACGCGATGGGAAGATGCAGTTCTTTTGCCCACTCAATTTGCCGGCGAAGCACTTCTATTTGTTCTTGCTCAAAGGTTCGGTCCCAATAGAAATCCAGTCCTATTTCGCCGACGGCTACATATTTTCGTGTGCCGTGAAATAGCTGTTGTTGAACCAATTTCAGTTCTTCTTCAAAGTTTTCCTTTACTGAGGTAGGGTGGAGGCCTGCCATCTCGAAAAAGTTTTCGGGATAATTGTCCACCAGTTGCTCTTGCCTCTGGGTGGTAGTGCTGTCGATGGCGGGGAGCAGCATGGTTGAAACACCTGCATCAATGGCGCGGCGAACTGTGGCGTCGCGGTCTTCGTCAAAGGCTTCGTCGTAGATATGCGTGTGTGTGTCTATCAGTTGCATTGTTGAATCAGTCGTGTCATCAGATTGTAAAGTTCCAGTAGTTGGGGTTCTGCTTCCAGTTGCTTGCGGTGGGCGTCGAGCGTTTTTTGGTCGTTGCGGATGGCAGGTCCTGTCTGTTGTTGTCGCAAGTTACCGAGATGGGCTTTGCGGGCGGTTTCGTCGATAATGGGCAAGAGCAGTTCAAAAGGAATTTCATGCTTGCTCATTAGTTGCTGCGCCGATGCGTTAAGTGCGTTGCCGAAGTTGTTGACCATCACGGCGGCGAGATGCGCCCATTTGCGCTGTACACTGTTGAGGAAATAGACGTTGGGCGAGACCGATTGCGCCAGGTTCATAATGGATTGGGTGGAATGATTGTCGTTTCCTTCCACGCAGAAAGGCAGTTGTGTGTAGTCCATCTCCGCCTCGCGAACGTAGGTCTGTGGCGACCACAGCACGCCGATGTGGGGAGAACTTCCTTCAAGTACCTGCAGGGCAACGCTGCCGGAGGTGTGAAGAACAATGGTGTTGTTGAAATGCAACTTTTGGGGGATTTCAAACAGGGCGTCGTCGCTGATGGCAACGATGCAGATGTCCGCCTCTTGCGAGAGCTTGTCTATCGATGCAACGGCTTGCGCTTTCACTGTGTCGGCAAGAAGTTGTGCATGTTCATTGTTGCGAGACCACACTTGCAAAATCTCATGCCCAACATTACGGAAAGCCTTTGCAAAATGTGTCGCCACATTTCCCGATCCTAAAATTGTTATTTTCATACTTTGCAAAAGTACATTTTTTTAGTCAAACGGCGAAAAGAAAAAATAATGCAGCCTATGACGTTGGCTGCAATGTCTATATTTCAATTTCAATACTCTATAATATCTCTCGTGCAATCCAGGCGCAGGCTTCGGCATCGGCGAGGGCGTTGTGGTGGTTGGCCAGGTTGTAGCCGCAAGCGGCGGAAACGGTTTGAAGCTGAAGATTGGGAAGAGTCTTTTTGAAATGACGGCGCGCAGCGCGGAAAGTACAGTGAAATTCGTAGTCGGGATAATCCATCTGATAGACCTTGAAGACGGCTTTCAGGCAGTTTTCGTCAAAGGTTTTGTTGTGGGCGACAAGGGGAAGGTATTCCCGTCCAAGCTGCTGAGCCTCTTCGGGCGAAAGTCGGAGCAACGGTTCGATTTTTTCCCATACGTCGGGGAAGATGGGCGCATTTGCGGTGTCTTCCGCCGTTAGGCCATGCACTTGTGTACACCAATAGTTGTAGTATTCGGGTTCGGGTTTGATGAGGGAGTAGAAACTATTGACAATCTCGCCGTTGCGTACGATGATGATGCCCACCGAGCACACGCTGGTACGTTCGGGGTTGGCGGTTTCGAAATCTATTGCTGCAAAGTCGTTCATGTTTTGATAATTGGAATAGGAGAGTGGTGGCAGCAAGTTGAATAATTGGAATGTGTATTTCCGACATCATTGCGTGCCATGATTGGCGAATCTTCCAATTTGCAAAGTTACAAAAAAGTTGTGTCAAATAGGTACACAATCTATATCTTACAATAATCGAATGTGCATCAATGCTTTGCGCAGAATGCTGCTGATTTCTTACGCAAAAAATATTGACTTGCAAAAACGAAATCAAGCAAGAGGATGAATTTCAACGCAAAAAGAAGTACGTTTCATTTTTTAAGGATAATCCACAGCAGGTATCCCATAATGACAAGTTGTCCGATTGCAAATAGTCGTGGGAAGAATGAGATGAACATAGTGATGCCGCCGATGATGAAGAAGAGTTTGTAGGCGAAACGCTTTTCGGGAGGTAGGCTGCGGAACTGATATTTCCAGTTGTTGCGCCACTGTTGTAGTTTTTGTTTCCAGCGAGGAAAAGGCTTGCCGCGGTCGTCGATGGTCTCGGCGCGTACGGCTTTCATCTCTTTTACACGCACTTTCACGGTGTGGTTTTGGGTTTTCCCGTTGCGGGTCTCGGTAAGGGTGAAGATGGTCTTTCCCGTTCGGTTGAGGCGGAATTTCTTGGAACCGTTGCACTCCACCAGTTGCGAGTCGCTGCGGTGGCCGTTGTCGATGGTAAGCCTTGTCTGCTCCGCATCGGTGCAATTCCAATGCAGTTCCACAATTTCCCCTTCCGTAACTTTTGTCTTGTCGATATGCAGTAAGTTCATAATAATAGTAGTATTGTACTGTTATGAACCTCTGCAACTTTTGTGCCAAACGCCAATGAGATGAAATTGGTGCTGAAAAATAGATTTTTGTCGGGTTCAAGTATTTTGGAAAATTGAGCGGCGGCATCGTTATGGATACAATCCATCAAAAGATGTTTTGTCGCAAGGTCGTCAGCAAGATGTAGAAAAGATTTGATCCTAGATAGGCGCCAGACTTTTCATGCTTGTGCTAGTGTGGAATTTAAGTCGTCTGCAATTTGTCGTTAGGACCGCTGGCACAATCGGAAATCAAAAATGTTTGTTAATTTACTTTTGATGGAAGTTGAACAAATCAACATTTTTTGTTATCTTTGCAAAATAAAATCCCTAATTGCTATTTCCTAATCACAAATCATCAGTCACTAATCACTTAATCATGAATATTCTATTACTTGGTTCTGGTGGCAGAGAACATGCCATCGCCTATAAGTTGGCTCAAAGTAAATTGTGCACAAATCTCTACATTGCACCCGGTAATGCGGGAACGCTTCAAAATGGCATCAATGTGGATGTAAAAGTAGATGATTTTGAGGCTATTCGTCAGTTTGTAATTGAAAAGGATGTGGAAATGGTCGTTGTTGGTCCTGAAGCTCCTTTGGTTGCCGGCATAGCTGACTTTTTTGCCAATGATTCCAATCTCTGCAACGTGATGTTGCTTGGCCCCAGCAAGGCGGGTGCTATGCTTGAAGGCAGCAAGGACTTTGCAAAGGATTTTATGTTGCGTCACAATATCCCCACCGCTCGTCACCAGACTTTTACTTCGGCGACGTTGCAAGAGGGCCTCGAATTCCTGAAGACTATGCCTGCGCCTTATGTGCTCAAGGCCGATGGATTGGCGGCTGGCAAGGGCGTTCTTATCTTGGATTCGTTGGAGCAGGCTCAGGATGAGTTGAAACTGATGCTCGACGGGAAGTTTGGAGATGCTTCTGCAAAAGTTGTTATTGAGGAGTTTCTCTCAGGAATTGAGTTGTCGGTTTTCGTTCTCACCGATGGACATCACTACAAGATTCTTCCCTCTGCCAAGGATTACAAGCGTGTTGGAGAGCATGATACAGGCCTTAACACGGGTGGAATGGGCTCAGTAAGTCCGGTGTCGTTTGCCGACAAAGATTTTATGCAAAAGGTGGAACAACGCATAGTTATTCCTACCGTCAAGGGCCTTCGTAAAGATAAAATTGATTACAAAGGGTTTATATTCATTGGTTTGATGAATGTCAAGGGCGATCCTTACGTCATTGAATACAATGTTCGTATGGGCGATCCTGAAACGGAGAGTGTATTCCCGCGCATTAAGAGTGATGTGGTGGAACTATTTGAGCACGCATGTAACAAAACCCTCGATCAGGCAAACCTTTCTATCGACAGTCGTACGGCCGCCACGGTGATGCTTACGGCGCATGGTTATCCCGAAAAATACAAGAAAGGCGACATTATTACCGGTCTTGACGCAGTAAAGGGTAGCCTTGTTTTTCACGCTGGTACCGCTCGCAACCAGAATTTCAATGTTGTGACAAACGGCGGTCGTGTGCTTTGCGTCACTTCTCTCGCTGAAACACTACCCCAGGCATTGTTGCAGTGCTATCAAGAGGCTGAAAAAATCCAGTGGAACGGAAAGTATTGCCGTAAAGATATCGGACAGGATTTGTTGGCTTTGTAACTTTTCAAAAATGCTGATATAATAAACAAGTCCGGCATTCTCAACGAGAATGCCGGACTTTTGTTTGTACAGAAGCGTTGGAGACACTTCTTGCAATTTTCATTTGTGAGTTGTTCCTCTTTGAAAATTTGGATTATAACTTGCTATAGTCCATTGTAAAGAGGGCATTTCCTACACTTACGTCGCCAGTGTCGTAGCCTTTCTTGAACCAGCGCATACGTTGCTCGGAAGTGCCGTGTGTGAAGGAGTCGGGAACGGCATAGCCTTGTGCCTGTTTTTGCAACTTGTCGTCGCCAATGGCGCTAGCGGCGTTGAGGGCGTCGCGGATGTCGGCATCGGTGAGTTTGAGGTTGCTCTTCGACTTGTTGGCCCAAACGCCGGCGAGGAAGTCGGCATGGAGTTCAAGGCGTACCGACATTTGGTTGTATTGTTTTGTACCGTAGTAAGAGTGGACTTTTTCGAGCGTACCCGTGAGGTTTTGGACATGGTGGCCGATTTCATGCGCGATTACGTATGCTCTTGGAAATTCGCCTTTGGCGTACTTTGTATCCAGTTCGTAGAAGAATTCCAGGTCGAGATAGACTTTCTGGTCGGCGGAGCAATAGAAAGGACCGCTTTGGTAAGTGGCGGCGCCGCATCCCGACTGGGTCTGTCCTGCGAAGATTTCGAGGGCTGGCTCAACATAATTGGAGCCTTGCTGTCTGAAATAATCGTTCCAAACATCTTCGGTCTCGGCGAGGATTACGCCTACAAATTCGACAAGTTCAGCTTCTTTTTCAGGAGTGTAAGGACTTTTGTAGTTGACGGTTTGTGTGGAACCTTGCTGGGCTGCATTAATGAGTTGGGAGAGGTCGAGGTTGCCTCCGTTGAGGAGCATCATTACGGCAGCAATGAGAACGGCTCCAATACCACCACCTGCTACGGCTTTCTTTGCGGTGGAACCACGTTTGTCTTGTACGTTATCGCTTTGTCTTCTGCCTTTCCATTCCATAATATTATTGCTTAAGGTTAAAAATAATGTTTGATTTAAAATGCAAAGATACGAAATAAATGAAATACTGGATGATGATTTTATATGGGTTTGGAAATTAAAAAGTAACGTCCGACATCCAGTTCTTTTTCTTATGCCTTGGGGTCGTGGGTTTGAAATATGAGTATCGTGCCTTGCGTAAAAGTGACCTTGAAGGTGTCTGTTTCGGCTTCGTTCAAGGTGCCTTCCCACCATTGACGCAATGGGCGGTTTTCGATGGGAAACCGAAGTCCGGATACCGATATGGGGGTGTCGGGTGTGAGTGAAAAAATGGATACTTGCTGTCGGGCGAAACTCTTGAGCGATGCGCTGTGCGTAAGGGTGGTGAAGGTCCCGTAATTGGTAATCATGGTTGCTTCCACTCCCATTTGTGCGTATTGGCCTAGCAGGCTGATGTTTCCGAGGGTGTGGTCTTCCCGCAATCCAGTGGCTCCTAAAATGGAAAGTGTTTTCCATCCATTCAATAAACAGTATTTCACTGCTTTGGTTAAATCGTTGGTCTCTTGGTCGGGGTCGGGATGGAATTGAATCTCATTGAGTCCACCATGATAGGAGTCGCCGTCTCCTACAAGATGGATGTCGGCTTTAAGCGTTCCATATTGCGCGAGATGGTCTATGGCTCCGTCGCAGCAGACTATATGGTCGGCCTCACGAAGTGCTTTGAGCGCGATGTCGTGATTGGGCGTTTCTCCATTGCAAAGTATGACGGTATTCATGATTTTCAGTAGTTTGAAAGATGCGATTGTGTGGTTTTCTGATTTTCGAAAAGTTTTTTCCATTTTCGGTATCCCAGAAGCACAACGACGAGATTGACTGCGTATAGCAAGGCCGTTGCGTACATTCCGGTTAATATTCCCACGGCAATCATCAGTGGTTCAACAATCATCCACAGAATCCATTCTTGATAGTATTTGTGTATCAGCATCCATGTTGCGGCGATACTCAACGTGGTGCTAAGGCTGTCGAGCCAAGGCACTTGACTCTCTTCAAGGTTCCCAAGCAACAGTGCGACGGGAATGGTGAGCAGGGCAACGATGGCTATCACCACCCACCATTGCTTTTTGGGCATACTTTCTATGCGTTTTTCTTCGCGGTGGGCGCTTTGGTGCAGCAATCCTTTCCATTCCAAAAGACCGTAGATGGACATTACTCCATAAAGTAAGTTGATGGCGGCATTTGCGAAAACGCCGTTGACGTAAAACAGGTAGATGTAAAGTGCTTGCATTATCAATCCGAACACCCACATCCAGGCGTTGGCGTGGTATTCAAAGTAGAGGTAGATGAGTCCTATTATGGCGGCGATGATTTCGATCAAGGTAACTGGGTGTTGGCGGTTGGATAATTTTTTTTATTAGCAGTCCAGAACAATTCTGACCATGAAATTAGTGCCGGGCTGTTGGTAGAAGCCCCTATAGACCGTGCAAGATCCGTCAAGGTCATAGTAGTCGCTTGTCCAGGCTGGAAGTCTGTAATGGTTGTTGAGTAGGTTGTTTACGATGATTTCGGCTCTGATACTTCGAGCTTCTCCAATATTCCATTGATAGGAAATTTTTCCGTTTAGCGTAAAGTATGCGGGTTGGAGGGTCTCTGCGCGTGAGGTATTGTCGCAGTACATTTCACCTACATATTTGCCCATTAGTTGGATTTCTATCGGTTTTTTTTCTCTTATCGGGATGCGGCCCGTAGCGGTGACTGCGGCAACGAAAGATGGTGAGTAGGAGAGATTTGTATTTCCGAGAGACTGTGTCTGGCTGTTGCCAAAATAATCGGTATAGTGATAATTGTAGTCCAGAATGCGGTTGCTGCTTGCCGTCAGGTTCCCGTTCAGCGAGAGGTGGTTGCGCAAGAACTTGGGATTCCAGTTGGCTGATAATTCCAGTCCAATGCGATAGCTTTTGTCAACGTTTTCCATCAGTGCGTAACCACTCGGACTTAGGCGCCCCGAAGCGGTAAGCTGGTCTTCGTAGAGCATTGCATATCCGTTGACGCTGAGTTGGATTCCTTTGTTTTTTAAACTGTTGAAACTATATCCAGTCTCTAGGTCGAGCAATGCTTCCGCCTTTACGGTATCGTGCATTCCTATGGCGTCTTTGATGTCGGCGCGCGCAGGTTCGCGGTGTGAGATTCCTGCTACGGCAAAGAGGTGGTGCTTGCCTTCGCTGCCTTGCGGCAGGAAAGAAAGTCCGGCTTTTGGGTTGAAGAAATGGTATTGTTCGTGGAAATCCATCGGAGTCAAATCCTCATCGGGACCGACGATGGAATAATCCACAAGGCGGTATTGCAAATCTCCGTAGGTGCTGAGTTTGTCGTTCCAGGCATAGCTGGCTCTCAAAAACGAGGTTGCGTCGTTTTTTACGCCTTCATTTCGATACCATTCGTCGTGCAATGTGTTGTTTGAGTCGAAAAACTGTTTTGTTGGTGCTTGCTTCCATATTACTTCCCCGAAATGGTCTCCATGGTAGTGAAGGAATGTTTCTCCCAACGAGAATTCAATCTTTTTGTGACTGTAATGTGCTGAAAGAAAGGCCGTGTATGCGTTATTGTCCATCTTTTTTTGCGTGATGAAATCTCCGCTTTCGGGAATTCCTTTCTTCATTGTGTTTTCTTCGTGGTATTCTTCATAATACCCGTCGCCATGCGTAAAATCTATCGCGGATTTCAATGACCATTCGTCGGAAATTGCCAGCGAATAGTAGATTTGATAGTGCCGTTGGTTATAGTTGTCGCTTTGGTTGTCGTAGTAATAGGTGTTTCCAAAGCTGTCGTGAAAGGCTCCTGCTCCGTTGTATCTGGGGTCGAGGTCTAGTTCTTCCGCCATGGCGCCGTCCCATGTTATTCCGGTGTGTTGCTTTCCTATGATGGCGATGGCTTTCAGTAACGACCATGTGCCATAATGACTTACGGTGGAGAAAAGCGACTGATGGTCACAAAAGCCATTCCTGACGTAACCATCGGAAGCAAGACTATTGTAGGCGATGTCTGCGGCCCATCCTTTGGATGAAATCCCAGTGCTTGCTGAGAATCCAAATTGTCTCGTATTCCACGAACCCAGACTCATGTCGGCTTGAACGTGAGGAATGGAGGGTGCGTTGAGTGTTTGAATGTTCAGCGCGCCGCCAAAGGCCGCTGTCCCGCCATTGGACGAGCCTATGCCTCGTTGAAGTTGCATGCTCTGTGCCATTCCTGCCAAATTGGGGATGTTCACCCAATATACTGTCTGACTCTCCGCGTCGTTGAGCGTGATGCCGTTGATGTTCACGTTGATACGGGTGGCATCGATGCCTCGCAATCGAAAAGATGTGTTGCCGATTTTCCCATTTTCGCCAGAAGAGACAATGGATGGCTCCATTTCAACGATATATGACATGGAGGTTTCACCTTTGCGAGAATCTATCTCTTCTTTGCTCAAATTTGAGACCGTGAGTGGGGTGCGCTCGCTCGCTCGCGAATCCACCACCAACACTTCGTCGAGCAGATGCAACGAATCTGTTTGGCTCCAACAAAGATTTACTTGAAAAAGTGCTGCAAAGAGCACACAGAGTGCGATTGTTTTTTTTGTTTTCATAGTCATTCCTCCGCCGGCATTATCCGGATCAGGTTCTGGGGTATGTTCTCAGCCTCCATAGGTTAGGCACCCCCTGCAGGTTTCACTGCTGTCGTGAAATCGTTTGCAAAGATACGAATTTTTTACAAATAGAGCGTCCTGAAATTTGTATCTTCACATTTTATTAGTATTGATTTTATTGGACATCAATAATTTTAATTCTTTCAGATAGGTCTTTATCTCAGGACTGATGCGGTAGCTTTCGCATGCTTTTTGGATGGTTTTGTTGTGTACCCATGGTGCCAAACGCTTTTGCTCGAGGATGGGAATTGTTGTTTCGTATTGTTTTGTCAAAGCTGTGGCGAAATACCATGCCGCCATCATTCGCACGTAATAGTCTTCTTCGGTCACGTTTGCCACCATCTCAAGATACGATGCGTCGAAATCTTCGTCCAGGAAATGTCCCATCAGCATCCCTATTCCGAAACGGATGGTGTATGTCTGCTTGGACGCAAGCCACTTGGGAATTTGCTGCAGGAGTTCGGCGTGATGCTTTTTGAATACTTTTGGCGACATGGAATCGCAAGTGGCCCAGTTATCGACATAGGGTAGGAATCGCTGCAATGCGGCAATACATTGGTCAAAGTCCTTGATTTGTTCCAGCAAGAAAGCGTGAAGGTTGTTTTCTTCGTAGTATTGGTGAGGCAGCTTCGCCATAAACCGCTCCGCCTCGGCAGTCCCCTTCAGTTCCTTCGCCAGCGCACGCAACAGCGGTGTCCGCACTCCAATCACTCGGTCGGGACTGATGGTGGGCATGAGTTTGCATTGGAAATCGCGATATTGTAAGTCTTGCAATGCGAAGAGCTTCATTTGAATTGTATCTTCCATTCTTCCAATTTGTTTTTTATCCATTCAACTCTGTCTTCTGTATCAATGCCATCCTTTTGCGGAATAGGAAACTCTTGTTTCACTTTCCATTTGTCCTCATACTTTTCGTACAAGATATACTTATCATTTTCACAATCTAAAGCCAAAGTGTCCGATAGCATCAGACAATCATCTTGATATGCATAATCTCCAAGATCATATTTCTCATTCATTTGGTAATACAAAGTCAAAATAAACACATTCCAGTTCCTTCCGCTAAGACGTTCTTTAGTATGCATTCTCAAAGTATGATAATCTCCATCATCATAAGTATAATAATAACCGAATGTGTTTGACAACATTGTGTCATTGTACTTTACAAAATAATAACGCCAATCTTTTTGCGTGTTTTCATCGTTTAAAAAATTGTCAATTATTTGTTGAAGATTAGATTTATCAACTTTTGTCAATGATGATAACAAGGCATTTAATGTTGTTTTGGTTTGTCCTTCAAATCCTGTACGCTGATTAGACGGATGTAATAAATCTTCCCAAGTTGAATTGTTCTCTGTTCCTAATTGCCAGCGCCAACCAACTACTTGAGAATAATCCCCTTTTGCAAGTAACGCTTGTGAAACCAAATCCCAATTACAGTTATTGAAAAGTTCTCTAAACTTATCAAAATTGGCGAAATTATCCAATCCGACAACAGCAATGCAGCCATACAAAAGTGAATGATCTTCCAAATGGAACAAAGCATCTTGCTTGTCCAAATTAGTAAGTAACCAATCTATTTTAGCTTGCTCTTCTTCTTTTTGACGTTTATTATAGCCAGTGCCTGTTGGAATTGTCCCTTTCAGAATTATTTCCTTTGTTTCAGCCAACAATTGCGGCATGTTATTTCTCTGTCCATCAGCACGGATTTCGTCACGAGAATTCCATATCAAGTTCCTTACAATTCGTATGCGATGCTTGAAATCATTTTCATAAACATTTTGTCTGTTTTGTAAGTAAACGACGACTGCATATAACAGCAAAGTCAGGTTCAATGGAAATTTACGGTTTCTTCCATTGTCGTCACCATAATCATCGCAGCATTGTTTGAATATATTCAGATTTTCCTGATAGATTTTCACCTTACCCGATTCGTATGTGTTGTTGGCGAAAATCGAATTGAAAAACACATCAATATCGAATCCACACCAGCAGTCAAATGATGATTTCAGGAAATCAAGATTTGCTTTTGATTCGGGATTATCTTTTCCATAAAGCAGTTTCGACAGTTTAAATGCGTCTTTCTCCAACGGTATTTGCTTTTGATAGCAGATTATATCGCTGATAAAGAAGAAATAGCGCATAAATTCATCATCTATTATCCTGTTTTCACCGCGATATGGGAAAAGCATGTCCGTCCAGTCTAAATCGAATTTTCGATTGAATTCTTTTGACATTTCTTCATCATATTCCTTTATCATTCCCTCAAATTCAGCCTTGAAATGTTCAAATTCAGTCAACGGTTTGCCTCGGGAGTTCATTTTAATATACAGTTCATCGGTAAGTCCCATATCAGAAATTGGCAAAAAGTAGAAGGTTATGTTGTCTAATTGTCCCCATAAATTAGAGGAAGTGCCATATTTCTGGTTGATTGCATCAATCATTACCAACATTCCATTGATTGTCGGATCATTGTGCCACTGGTATTGGAACCACGATTGGTCTTGCAACTTTTCAGAAATGGTTGTGCTGAAAGTAGGTGTGTGAGTTACCAATTTCTTGCAAAAATCTCGTGAACTCGGACGGGTGAAATAGGAAAAATGATTTAAAAATTCATAATCATCTTCTTCAATGTTTTCCTTTTTTGCAACAAACCAATGCAACAAGAACAACGTGGTCAGACGTTGTTGTCCGTCGAGAGGAATGAGTTTGCCATTTTCAACTTCGCCATAAACGAAGTCGAGTGTAAGCGGCCTTTTATTGTTTAAAGCATCGAAAATTGCATCCAAAAAACGCTCCCTGACACGTTTGACTTTGTCATTTTCTCGCCCTTGCGCATAGTCGCGCTGAATAATTGGTATTTCTATTTCCTTTATTTCTTGGAATAAGCTTCGAAATGTATATTGGTTTGTCTCCATCTTAGATTTGTTTGTCGATGATTGATAAATATGGCTTTAATGTAGCGTTCATTGCATCTACATAGGCATCACGGTCGGCTTTACCCCAAAAATGAAGCTGGTTTTTGTCTGAAGGAGTATAATACTTCAAGAAAACACGACGTGTGCAAATCGGAATGTAGTCGCCATTTTTGTCCATTTCTATAATTTTATCCCGTTTAACGTCAAACGTTGAATTATTCAATGCCGAATTGTCAAATGTTCCGAGTAAAGCCATGTTTGAGAGCATGTGAATATAATCAATGTTCTGCTCCAAATTCAATGCTTGAATCACCTTTTCAAACCATGTGTTAAATTGTTCTTCGGTGGTATTTTCTTTGTCGCGACTTTCAATTTCCTCAATTAGTGTTGCATTTTTTGTCAGGTCAATGTTTCTCAAAGATTGCACATGCAGGTCAAGCCATTCGTTCCACAATGCTTTTGTGTTCAAACCTTCCGACTGTTGCGCATGGATGTGCTCAAGAGACCAACCTCCGTTTTTGTTTTTGTGTTTGTCAAAAGGGAATCTCATGGATTTGTCACCATTTTGGAAAACGCTTTCCACATTGAAAAGAAGCAAAAGTTTTTCGATGCTTGGGTAGTCGCTTTTGTTGTCGTGTGACAAATCATGATACTCTTTATTGAAGTTGATACTATTGGCAATATATTCGTTGAGTGTCGACTTAAAATCGGATTTGCCTTTCTGGGAGGATTCTTCGATCATAGTTTGCAGGGAACATTGGTCAACCGAAATTAGATAACCAATCTTATGATACAATTCCGAATCGTTATACCATTCTTTAATCCGTTGGAAGGTTTCAACAACCTTTTTCCAAAGTTCAATCTTGTTTTCTTTGTAATCGTTTGATTTTGAACGTTCCATAAACCAAAAGAATGTTCTGTAGCGTTCTTTATCTCCGTCTGTCTTATTGGCCATCAAATCAAACAATAATTCAATACGTGTAGAAAAATCTTCGGCTCTTTTGTTTGTAATAAAATACCAAAGTTTCTCATCGTGGAGTTCTTTCTCAATATCGTCCCATTGTGTTGAAATTTCAAGTTGATAACGCTCGTCAATGCCGTTGTTCCTGCTTAGGAAAATAGCTTTTACCAGTTCGGCGTTCGTCAATGGAATCTTTCCTATGTTAAGGCGTGTAAAAAGTGATATGGCATCTTCCGTGCCGTTTATCTCATACCAAATGACATTTACTTTGTTGTTCAGTTTATTTGCAATCAAACTGGCCGTATTGTCAGCATCAGTGCTACTGTCAAACCAGTTTTTGATTGTTTTTGCAGCTTCTTTTATAAAATATTCGTCAATGTTTTCCGCATCGTCATTGATGTTGTCAAAATCAATATTTGATAAAAATTCCTTGCTTTTCTCTCTTATTTCATAATCTATCGTGTATTTCTGTTGTAGTTTTGGCCTAAAAGTACGAATGTAGCCTAAGATCAAGAACAAGGTGGTCAATCGCTGCTGCCCGTCAATCAATTCATACTTGTTATCATCTATCTTTTTTACGACTATTGGCTGAAGGCAATAATTCGCACCTTCAGGAACTTCGTTGATGTCGTCAAGAAGAATTTTCACCTCTTCTTGCCATCTGTATCCACGCTGATATGAAGGAATGATGAAATCACCGGTGATTTCTCCAACTTTTTTTGTCGTTAAATTAATGGTACTCATATTTTTAATATTGCTATTGATGTTGGTATATTGCTGAATTCAAGTTTTACAACATAATTACAATTCTTTAAAAGCTTCAATTAGCATTTTCATTCCTTTTGTTGCATCTGTCTTGAAATGAGTAAACCCCAGTTGCTTGCACCGTTCCATCTCACAAGGATTGATGACAAATTTAGGTACAAGATGATGGGCATAGTTTATTAATCCAGCAGCGGGATAAACCTGTAAAGAAGTTCCAATCACAACAAAGATGTCAGCTTTACTCACATAATCGTTGACTACATTCCTACTATCAACATACTCGCCGAATAAAACAACATAGGGACGTAATTGAGCACCATCTTCGGCTTTGTCGCCTACCATAATCGGGGTGGTCAAAGGATATTCTTTGACGCAGGTTATACGATTATCCATAGAACAAACCTTGGTCAGTTCGCCGTGAAGATGAATGACTCGAGATGAACCGGCTCGCTCATGGAGGTCGTCAATATTCTGGGTTATTATCGTAACTTCGTGTTCATTCTCAAGTTCCGCAATAAGTCTATGTGCATCATTAGGTTCGGCCCCGGCAAGGGTCTTTCTTATTGTGTTGAAGAAATCAAGACACTGTTGGGTATGATTATACAGGCAATCTGCACTGGATAGGTATTTAAATTCCTCTTTATTCCAAAGTCCATCCTTGCCACGAAAAGTGCTTAATCCACTTTCTGCGCTTATGCCAGCACCTGTCAAGAAAACTATATGTTGTTTTGTCATTTTTTATTTCGTTTTGTTTTCTTATTATGTGGGTGCTATATGGTGCAAATTTCGGTTTTTCCCCATTTCTTGGAGTATTTGGGGCTATCTCGTTGACAAGAGACTGATGGTGGGCATGAGTTTGCATTGGAAATCGCGATATTGTAAGTCTTGCAATGCGAAGAGCTTTGCTTGGATTGAATCTTGCATCTATTAAGTTATGAGTTAATATTTAAGAAGTCTTTAGGATGCAAAGATACGGATTATTTTCGGTTGAGGAATGGGATAATAATAGTAGAGACGCAATTGATCGCGTCTCCACCAAGTCGTATTCGTTACACTCTAAAACAATTAGTCTTCGAGTTTCTTGCCGCAAGCGGCTTCGGAAACGTTGATGACGTAGTCGGCAAGTTTCTCGTACAGGGCATAGAGTCCGCTGTAGGCGGAACCAATGGCGTAGTCGTAGGTGCTGTTTTTCAAGGCGTCCAAGTGCTGGTGGCGCAGAAGGTCGCGGTATTGGTTCACGGCTTTTTCGGCTTCGTAGGCCTTGTCGAGGTCGGCCTTGCTGTAGTCACCCTTCAGGTTCTCGTCCATCACTTCCAAGGTATTCTGTACCAAGGAGGTCATCTGTTCGAGGTTGTCGTTCAGGTTTTGGGCAAAATGCACCGCATCGCTACGTTTGTTCTTCCGCAGCATGGCAATCTGGTAGATGGCATCGCCGATGCTTTCCAAATTATCGACTATGCGCAGCATGCCGCTGATGCGTTGCGAGCCTTCGGGAGAAATTTCGCCAGTACCCACTTTCGACAGAAATTGTGTGATTTCCAGCTCCATGTGGTCGGTGATGCGCTCGTATTTCTCGATCCGTTCCATGGTTTCGTCAAACTCCTCTTCGCTCTTTGCCGTGCGCAGCGATGGCAGGAAACTATACATGCGCAGCACGCGTTTCGAGAAATTGATAATTTCCCTTTGCGCCGATTGGATGTTCAACTCAGCGGTGTCCATGAAGTTGCCCTTGATGTAGGTCAGCTGGAAGTCGTCGTCGGGATCTTCTGCCTTGGTGGGCACCATCCATTCCACGATTTTGATGATGACAGGTATGAACCATACCAAAATCAATGTGTTCACTACGTTGAAGAAGGTGTGGAAGAACGACAATGCCATGGGAATGGCTTCGGGTGAATAGCCTTCGGCACCTACAGCAACATAGGGATCGGCACCGACCATGCTGGTTGTTACTGTGGCAATCAGGTTCATTACGGGGCGAAAGACAATCAGTGTGATAATCACGCCTACTACGTTGAATACCAAGTGCGCCCTTGCCGCTTTTTTGCCTGCGGCGTTGGCTACCATGGCGGCGAGATTGGCGGTAATGGTGGTTCCGATGTTCTGCCCCATGACCAAGGCCACTGCCACGTCAAGACCTATCCAGCCTTTGTAACACATCACTAATGTGATCGCCATCATGGCGGCGGATGCCTGCACCAGGCAGGTGAGTCCTGCGCCTATCAAGACGAATAATAGGATGGACCAGAAACCCCAATCCGACATATTGCCCAAGGCTTCCAAGAATCGGGGATATTCTTCGAGGTTTGGCATGGCGGATTGCAGAAATTCCATGCCTACCAGCAACAATGCCAGACCAATGATGAACTCGCCCAACGATTTTAGTTTGCTCTTGCTGGAAAACATGAAAATGAGTGAGATGGCACCCAATAGCATGGGTAGGCTGAAGGCTCCGCTGCTTTCGCCCAATCCAAACAATGTGATAATCCATGCTGTAACGGTTGTTCCGATGTTGGCGCCCATGATGACTGCCACGGCACCTGCCAGCGTAAGCAGGCCTGCATTTACGAAACTCACAACCATCACCGTTGTGGCTGAGGAGGACTGAATGGCTACGGTCACGCCCGTACCCGTGAGGATGCCTCGGAAAGGATTGTTCGTTATCTTGCCCAAGATGTCGCGCATCTTGTTGCCGGCAACCTTTTGAAGGCCTTCGCTCATCAGTTTCATACCGAAAAGGAAGAGCGCCAAGGCTCCTGCGAAATTCAAAAGAATAATTAGTATATTCATAGTGGAAAGTTGGTTATTGATTTTAAGCGAAATGGTTTTAAATTTCTGATTCTTAAGTTTTAATTTCAATCCGAACTATCAGTTTTCCATATTACAAAAATACCATGAATAAATGAAAAAGCTGTTACATTCCCGTTACATTTCGGTTACGTTTTTGTTACGAAAAAATAGGGTTGTCGGACAACTGTCCGACAACCCTGCCACATGAAAAAGAATCTGTAATTGTTTCATCGTACAAGTGCCTCTTCGATGTCTTCGTAGGGGAGGGGACGGGTGCAGAAAAACCAGTCGTAGCAATGGATTTTGCCGCTGTTGTCCGTCATGCGCTCTTTGGCTGCGCCGCACGAACCTGCAGTGGGTACGATGACGTCGTCGCCTGGATGCCAGTCGGCGGGCAACGCTACTCCAAAGTGGTCGATAGTCTGGAGCCCGACAAGTACGCGCTTGATTTCGTCAAAATTCCTCCCCAAGGCAAGAGGGTAGTAGATAATGGCGCGGATGACGTTGGCAAGGTCGATGAAGAACACTGCCCTCACTGCTTGCGTGGCGCTTTCGCCCGGCTGTACCATGCCGTATTTGTTTGCCACTTTCATGCTCACGTCATCCACCAAAGGGAAGAGAACCTCGACATCTTTCATACCATTGTATTCGATGCGCTCTTTTATGGTGCGCAACCATGCGATATGGCTGTAGAGGCCATCAATAGAAAGTCCTACCAGCTGACAGTTCAGCGCCTCGAACTCCTTCATCATGTTTCCAAAGGTGATGAATTCGGAGGTGCAGACAGGCGTGAAGTCGGCGGGATGGCTGAAAAGGATTTTCCATTTGCCACGGAAGGCGGAAGGGAAGTGGATCTCCCCTTGGGTGGAGTTGGCGGTGAATTCAGGAGCGTGGTCGCCGATGCGTGGCATGTTATGAACCTGTTCCTGACAATTGGTTTGTGGCAACGTGATGACGATGTTTCCATGGTCGTCTTTTGCCATTTCTACGGTTTGTTTTGTGTTTTTCATGGTTGTTTGGTTTTGGTTAAGACGATGCAAAAGTACATCGCTTTCCAAAACCTCGCAAACCGAATTGTTGAATGCCGCAATTCACAAAAGCGATACGGCTGTATATGTCAGTGTTTTCTGTTGAAGTCGGCTGGAATTTCACCCCAACGGGCAGTGTCCCATTTGCGTATTTCGGTGGTGTAGGTGTTGTTGCGTAGCCATGCTTCGGCACGATGAACATAGTCCCACAATTCGGCAGTTTGTGGTGTGAGGGGCAGTTTGCTTTTGCAGAGTTTTTGTTTTACCCAGCTGATAGCGTTGGCGGAGTCGCTGTATAGGATTTGGTTGAGATTGTTCTTTTTCAAGTAGGAAAGACCATGTACAATACCCAAAAACTCCCCGATGTTGTTTGTGCCTACGGGTGTCTTGTAATGGAATATCTGTGTGCGACTTGCCACATAGACTCCTTGGTATTCCATCACGCCTGGATTGCCGCTGCAGGCGGCATCAACGGCAAGACTGTTCAGTTCGGGACCGTCAATGGTGCCTTCTTTCAGCACGGTCATACCGTCGTTATCAACCGATAGCACGCTGTGTTTGGCCTCTTTCTGCCCTTTGACGTCGTTGTAGGATTGCTTGAAGGCTTGTTCGGCGGCTTCGCGACTCTCAAAACCTTTGTATTGTGCGCCTGCAACGCCTTTCACTTGTGCTGCACATTCCGCCCAAGTGGTGTAGATTCCTGGTTTTACTCCTTGCCAGACAACGTAGAATTTCTTGCCCATGTTAGTATTTGAGAATTAAGAATATGGTCTTCTAATCGCTTGTTACCATTTACTGATCACTAATATTGCTATAAAAAAAGTGGTCACAAAGTTGTAACCACTTTTTTATTGATGAGCTTTTCCTTGTGAAAGGATTAAGCGCCAAGTTCGAGACGTTGGAAACCGGTGCATTTGAGGTCCTTGTCGGTGCGAGCGATAAAGTCCTTAACGCTAACCTTGCCTTCCATGATGTACTCTTGGTTCATCAAGGTGCTTTCCTGGAAGAACTTGTTCAAACGACCCTTGGCGATGGCTTCGATCTTAGCCTCGGGGAGGGAAGCTGCGGTTTCTTCGGCAACTTTTGCCTTGATTTCGCGAGCCATATTGCCCTGTTCCTCGGTGATCCAACCCTTGCCAATGTTGGAGTTGATGTGATCGTCTGAGTCAACGTGTGCGGGGTTGATGCCAACTTTCTTCAGAGCGCCTTCAACGGCTTTCTGTACGAGTTCTTCCTTGGTCTTCTCGCGGTAAACGTTCAGTTCGCTGTCGATAACGTTCTGAGGAACGCTTGTCTCGTCGAGAGCCACGGGACGCATAGCTACAACCTGCATAGCTACGTTGTGACCTACTTCGTCGTAGCCAGCCTTGTTCATGCCTGCGATGGATGCCATACGGTTGCCCGGGTGGATGTAAGCATAAACTGCTTCAGCCTGGATGGTTTCGTAGTGAGCCAATTCGATTTTCTCGCCAATCTTGGCAATCTGGTCGGTGATGCAGTCGCTTACGCAACGACCGTTCAAATCCATAGCCATAACCTCATCCTTGGTGGTAAGGTGTTTTGCCATGGCACCATCGATGATGGAGTTGGTGAAAGCTACAAAATCAGCATTGGTGGCTACGAAGTCGGTCTCGCAGCTGAGCATTACAACGGCACCAAACTTGCCGTCGCTCTTAGCCAATACACAACCTTCGTTGGCATCACGATCAGCGCGCTTAGCGGCCATTTTCTGACCTTTCTGACGCAGGAAGTCAATAGCTTTTTCTAAATCGCCGTCGCATTCTACGAGCGCTTTTTTGCAGTCCATCATACCTACGCCGGTGATTTGGCGGAGTTCGTTTACTTGTTTAGCGGTTATATTTGCCATTGTGTGTCTTGTTTAGAGTTAAGAATTATTCTTCAGACTTGGGCTCTTCGGTAGCTTCAGCTGCTTCTGCCTTTGCCTTTCTGGGACGGGTCTTCTTCTCTACGGGAGCAGCTTCTTCGCCGTTCTCTTCGTTCTGTGCGTCCTTGTCAAGCATACGCTCGTTCAAACCTTCCTGGATGGCCTCTACCATGTGCTTGAGGATGGCTTCGATGGATTTCGATGCGTCATCGTTTGCGGGGATGGGGAAGTCGATGAGGTCGGGGTTGCAGTTGGTGTCAACCAATGCGAAAGTGGGGATGTTCAAGCGGCGTGCTTCAGCAACGGCAATGTGCTCCTTGTTGATATCGATGATGAACAATGCGCTGGGCAGACGGGTAAGGTCGGCGATGCTGCCAAGGTTCTTGTCGAGTTTTGCGCGCTCACGAGCGACCTGAAGGCGTTCGCGTTTGGAGATGTTGTTGAAGTCTTTGTCGCGCATCAACTGATCCAAAGAGTTCATCTTTTTCACAGCCTTGCGGATGGTGGTGAAGTTGGTGAGCATACCACCAGGCCAACGCTCGGTAACGAAAGGCATGTCAACGGTCTTTACCATTTCGGCTACGACGTCTTTTGCCTGCTTTTTGGTGGCAACGAAAAGAACTTTCTTGCCAGACTTTGCAATCTGTTTGAGAGCTGTTGCAGCTTCGTCAGCCTTAGCGATGGTCTTCTGCAAGTCAATTACATGAATGCCATTGTGCTCCTTGAAGATGTAAGGAGCCATTTTGGGATTCCACTTTCTTTTGAGGTGTCCGAAATGACAACCTGCTTCGAGCAATTCTTCGAATTTTAATTCTGTCATTGTTTTTTGTATTTGTTTACGTTCCTAAATTGCCAATTGCAAAGTAGTCCATAAGTGTCGGGTTTTTTGGTTTTGGGCAAACCAAACTGGCAACTCGACGGAGCGTCTTTGCAATTTGGATACTAAACTTTCGATTGGAGGATGTAGATTGTAGCGTGTTTTCCATAAAGGATGCGCTACAATCTGCATTCCACGCAGTCCAATACTAACGCTTGCTGAACTGGAAGCGTTTACGTGCTTTGGGCTGACCGGGTTTCTTACGCTCAACCATACGAGGATCGCGCATGAGGAAACCTTCCTTCTTCAGAGCGGTGCGGTCTTCGGCGTTGCTTTCGCAAAGTGCGCGAGCGATAGCCATACGCAGAGCCTGAGCCTGGCCGGTGAATCCACCGCCGTCGAGGTTGGCCTTTACATCCCATTTGCCTTCAGCGTCAACGGTCTGGAAAGCCTGGTTGACGATGAACTGTAGTGGACCAGTGGGGAAATATTCTTTGTAGTCTCTGTTGTTGACAACGATTTTACCGGTACCGGGGGTCATATAGACGCGGGCAACAGCGGTTTTTCTTCTACCGATGGTATTGATAACTTCCATATCTTGTCTTATCTAATGTCGTTAATATTGATGGCTTTGGGGTTCTGACCCTGATGAGGATGCTCGGAACCTGCGTAAACGTAGAGGTTGCGATAGAGAGCATCACCGAGACGGTTCTTGGGGAGCATGCCGCGGATGGCGTGTTCGAGAATGCGCTCGGGGTGGCTTGCGAGAACCTGACGAGGTGTGGTTTCGCGCTGACCACCGGGGTAACCGGTATAGCGCTGGTAGATCTTGTCGGTCATTTTCTTGCCGGTGAAGACGATCTTCTCGGCATTGATGATGATGACGTTGTCTCCGCAATCAACATGTGGAGTGTAGCAAGGTTTGGTCTTGCCTCTGAGGATGTTGGCAACTCTGGTTGCGAGACGTCCTACGGTCTGATTTTCTGCATCGACGAGCACCCATTCTTTCTTAACGGTGTTCTTGTTTGCTGATACAGTTTTGTAGCTTAATGTATTCATTTTTTGTTACTCTAATGTTCGATTAAACTCCGTTGTTTTCTTGCCTCAAGTCAACTAATTGGACTTTCTATCGGCGTTGAAAACGTTTGATTTCAATTTGATTGTCGGCCTTGCTTGTCCATCGCCCTGTAAGGCTGCGATGAATTGTGCGTGGCTAACGCTCTATTCTATAATATGTAATGACATCAGAAGGTGTCATTTACATCTCTTGCAACTGCTTCTATCGTTGGGTGACGGACCCCATCGCTATTCGTAGTTGCTTAATGGTTAAGGTTTTGAACGGGTAAATCAGACCTTTCTCCACTATTTTATGAGGGTGCAAAATTACAATATATTTTTGTAATGGCAAAATTTATTTGTTTATTTCTTGATAAAATTGTTGATAATTTTAATTGTCGTTCGTTATTTTGCTGCACACAAGTCCTGTTTTTCTGTTGCCGATGGTTGTGGCTATCAAGAAATCGCTTCCGCCTTCTTGCAGTCCGAGTTGTTTTTGTAGTTCAGTGGCGTTTACGGGATAGTTGCGGCTTATTACATGGGCTTTCTTGTCTGGAAATGCCTTGGCAACGCTTTTCTTATTGAGTTGGATTTCTTCCAATATAATAAATGTGCGACCTGGAAAATGTTCCACGAGTACGTCGCTAGTGTACAGATGGGTATTGCGGGCCAGTTGATCCAAATTGTATCGCTGGCTGATGAGTGCGAAAGGGGCTCCTTTCATCAAGGTTGCATTGGGTTCGTAGAGATATTTGTGCGCTTGTTGGCAATAGGTGACTTTGGCTTCGCTTTCTTCCTGTCGGGTGAAATGAAAGGTGTTGGTGTGGCCTGTTTTGGGATGGTGGTCTATGCAATGAATTGTTGTTTCGCTTGTTGGGGTGGATTCGCAGAAAAACAACACTTCTTTGCACTCCCCGTCTATGGCGAGCAGGTGCACGTCTTCGACGTGATTCAGTTGCTGCGTTCCCAGCGAGAGGTCAATCATGGGTGAGGCCTTCACAAGCAGTCGGTCGGTGTGTGCGTATATCAAGTCAAGGTTGTCGAGCAGATTGGGTGTGCAGTCCTCAAAAGCGGAGACTTTTTTGCCTTGTGGGTTGCGTCGGGCGGGATCGATGAAAATGAGGTCGAAATGCGGGTCGCTATGTTGCAGCCATTCCATGCTGTCGGTGTTGTGACAGGTTACGTTGGCAAGGCTCATGGCTTCGCAGTTGTGCTGCATATTCTGGCATAGCGATTCGTCGACTTCAAAATAGTCAACCGAATTTGCCGCATTGGCAAATGCCATACTGTCTACTCCCATGCCGCCTGTCAGGTCGGCAACGTGCCAATTGGGCAAAATGAATGTCTCGGCTTTGTAGCGAGCGGTGTATTCGGATGAACTTTGCTCGCGGTTGAGCTTTGGTGGGTAGAGCACATGCTCATACGAGGCAAGCGTTGGCCATTTTGCCAACGCTTGCCGCTTTCCTTCTATTTGTTGCGCGACAAGACGCATATCCACATTGGGATATTTGCTTTGTTGCAACAAGAGTTTTATGGGGTCGTCGGTTTGATGTTGACGGACGAAATCCCAGAAAGATTCGAGATTAGTAAACACCTTGGTCGTGGAGTTTCTTGAGACGTTCTACTACCATGGGACGGTCTTCCTTGTAGGTGACGCCAAACCACTGTGCGGAGGTCCTCAAAACTCTCATGGTGGCGTAGCCGCTGTTGATGAATGTGTTGACGGCGAAAGGAATGTAGTATTCCGATTTCATCTCGGTGCCGTGCTCTTTTAGAAAGTCCACGAAGAGCTTTTCGCTTTCGCCAAAATAGTCGGGCGTGAAGCCGAAGAGGTTCATGGAAACGGTGGCGTCGGCCGATAGGGGATGCATGCTGCCGTCAGCGTCCTTGTATTCAATTCCGTTGGAGGTGCGTCCGATGGAAGTGCGTTCGGTCATTCCTACGAGCAGACCTTCGGCGTTGGTCTCGCAAACGCCGCGCGATACGGTGCCGTTTTCGGAGAGTGTATTTTCAAGTTTGTAGCCTACCATGCAGTATTGACCTTTGGTGTCGCCGAGGGTCTTGAGGTAGTCTGCCATTACTTGGAATGCGTCGCGGCCGTAGAAGTCGTCGGCGTTGATGATTGCGAATGGTTCTTGGATGACGTCCTTAGCCATGAGAATGGCATGGTTGGTGCCCCAGGGTTTTTCGCGGCCTTCGGGAACGGTAAATCCTACGGGAAGATAGTCAAGCTCCTGAAATACATATTCTACCTCAATTTGGTTGTGGAAATGCTCGGCGTTGATTTTTGCCTTGAATTCGTTCTCAAAACTGTGGCGGATTACGAAGACGACCTTGCCGAATCCGGCGCGGATGGCGTCGGTGATGGAGTAGTCCATGATGATTTCACCATTGGGACCTACGCCGTCCATCTGCTTGAGTCCACCATAGCGACTGCCCATGCCGGCAGCCAAAACAAGTAAAGTAGGTTTCATATTATTTAAGAATTTGGAATTTTAAATGAAGTGTGTATTAGTGGTTTAAGTGTGATGTTATCTTTTGTCTTTGAAGAATTTCTTTACCAATTCGGCGCATTCTGTTTCCAGCACGCCTTTCTCGACGATGGTTTTGGGGTGCAGCATATCGTGTCCGAGACGTTCGAAACCGCGTTTTGGGTCGGAAGCGCCATAGACGATGCGGCTTATCTGACTCCATCCCGCGGCGCCGGCACACATTACGCAGGGCTCTAAAGTGACATATAGCGTGCACCCTGTGAGATACTTGGCGCCGAGCATTTCGGCGGCGGCTGTGAAGGCAAGCATCTCTGCATGGGCGGTCACGTCGTTGAGTCGTTCCGTGAGGTTGTGGGTGCGGGCGATGATGGTGTCGTTGCTCACGATTACGGCACCAATGGGGATTTCTCCTTCCTCATAGGCCGCCTTCGCCTCTCGAAGGGCTTGCTGCATATAGTATTCGTCTGGATTGTCGAAGATGGACATTGGCAAAAGAAAATAGGAAAGATTTTGTGTGAGGTAAACTAAAACTTTGGATAGTCTTTTTCGAAGATGTCTTTGTTGTACGCGACATATTTATAGGTATGTCTCAATATGGAAATAACTCCATGGTATTGGTAGCTTTCTACCGAAGGTAGCAGGGATTCTCCGAAGGGTTTGTATTCGTGTATGGCGCGCCAATCAACTTGGCTGTCGTATTTGGTCATGGGTTTGCCTTCGATGGTGGGAAATTCCTGCACAAAGAATAGCACTCCAGAGTTCTGTTCAAAGAAATAGTTGCGGTCGTAGTGTTCGGGACATTCAACGTGGATTACATAAATAGGGGAGCCTTCGAAAGAGGATACTCCTCTGTAAATCAGTTCTACACCGCTGATTTCCCACTTGTACAAGGGACCGTAGTAGTTGTATCGGTCGCATTCGGCGTGGTAGGTGTCTTTCGTTTCCGACGTCCAGGCGTGTGCGATGGTATCGTATTTGCGAAAGATTTTGTCGTCGTTGCTGTGAAAACAGGTCTGTCGTTTGCCAGATTGCCAGAATTCTATTCTGCTGTTGCCTTTCGGAAAGAACCACCTTTTCATGACAAGTGTGTCTTCCAACTGATTGTCGATTACGATGGTTGTCTCGATATATAGGATGCTGTCGCTGCGAATGCCGTTGTAATTTATCATGTCAAGGTACTTGTCCACAATGATTGCGGCACTGTCTTTTATAGGCGATTGCGCCCAGCTTTGCTGTGCCATAATGAGGATGACTCCCAAGAGGCATTTGTACAAGGTTTTCATGGCGTATTATAATGGTTTGGCGTTGGATGGAATGGCGATGGGAAAGGTCAACTTTTGGCTGGTGTCCAGTTTGTTGAATGCTGCTGATATGCGTCCGTTATAGACCCTGCTTTTGATGGTTAACGCAAGTTGTTTTTTCTCAGATAGGTAGGCGTCGCATACCATTTGCTGCAAGGTGGCGAAATCGGTTTCGTAGCCTGTCTTTTTTTTGATGTCGGCATAAGTGCCTTTGAAATAGATGTTGCGCAGTTTCACATATACAAACACTGAGTCGGGAGTGCATTTGGCGCGCCCCAGTTCAATGATTTTGGTGCCGGTAACCCATATCACGCTGTCGCACTGCATACGCAACTGTCCCTTAACGTTGAATCCCGCCACTTCGCAGTTGAAGTTGCCGCTGAGATATTCAAATGGACAGTTTGGCTTTGGCTCCTCCACAGGCTTCTGTGGCTCTTGCTGGCGGGGTTGCCCTTGCTGCTGTTCTTGCGTTACGGGTGGCGTTGCGGGTTTCGTTATCTTGGAATGACTTTTACATCCTGCTACCAGCAGAACGATGCATATCAGTGGGATAAAGATTCGTCTTGACATGGATTTGCGATTGTTTGTTAGTGGTTTTGACACCCTTGTTGTATGATATTCAAATGATCGGAGAGTGTATTGTTGGAGTCTTCGGCATCTTTTGGGGTGCTTTGCTCGATTTTGACGGCTTTTTTGATGTATTCCAAGGCTTCGCAGTCGCGCCCCAACTGGTGCAACACCCATGCGTAGGTGTCGAGGAAGGTGTCGTTGTTTGGGTCGTGCTCTATGGTTTTGCGAGAAAGACTCTCGGCATAGTCCAGTCGCTCTTGTTGCTGTGCGAGGTAGTAGGCATAGTTGTTCATATTGTAGTAGTCCTTGCCGTCGAGTTGGAGACATTTTTCGAAATAGTTCCAGGCTTGCTCGTACTCAGCCAGACGGTAGTGACATTCTGCCAAAAGCGACATGGTCTCTCCTTCAAGATAGCCGTTCGTAAATCCGAGTTGTTCGCATTGCTCCAGAAAAGTGATGGCTTGCGCAAAGTTTTTGTCTTCGTAAGCGTAGAATCCTTGCAGATAGTGTGGTAGTGGGTGCAGTGGGAAGAGCTCTGCGGCTCTTTGGGCGTCACGTTGGGTCTCTTTTGCCATGCCTTCGGCTGAATTTTCGCATACCAGCAACGCTTCCCACACTTCATATTCGCTGCTATCGGTGGCAAGGTGGATGCGGAACTGTTCGACGGCCTCTTTGTATTTTTCCTGACGCATCAGCACGTCGCCGTAGAACAATGCGGCTGCGGGGTCTCCATCACAAGTCTGCATGACGATGTCCATCAGTTCAAAGGCCTCTTTTGACTTGCTATGGTAGAATTCTTCGGTGGAGTAGGAGGCGGCAAGAATTTGGAGTTTGCTGCGACATTCCATTGTGGACTGCTGCAATCCTGTCTTGAGTGATTCGAAAGCGTTTTTGTTGTCGCCAGTCTGTTTGTAGTATTCCGCCAGCGAGAAGTAGATGTATTCGTCGTTGGGGTGATATTTAAGGATATTGTCGTAGTATTGCTTGGCTTGCTTGTAGTTGTGCTCTTTCATGCACATTTCGGCGAGGATGGCGTTGTATTTTTGTTCTTGGGGAATGGTCTCCGCAAGGCGTTCTATCTCTTTCTTGGCTTGGTCTGCCTTGCCTAAGGCTGCCCACAAGCGTTGTTTTTGCAGTGAGGTGGCTTCTTGAATGCCGATACGCTTTTCCAGTCGGTCCAAGACCTCAATGGCGGAGGGAATGTCGTTGGCGAGGATGTAGGCATCGGAGAGTTGATAGTAATATTCAATCTTGTCGGGGTGTTGCTTTACCAGTTTCTCCCACACTTGAGCCTGCGATTTCCCGTCGCGCTGCGCTTCGTAAACTTGCGCAAGGCGCATCAGATACCATTCGTTGTGCTCGTTCAGTTTTGCGGCTTTTTCGGCGCAAGCCTGTGCGCTGTCGTTCATTCCGATGCCGAGCAGTACGCCACTCATCTCGTAGTAGGCGGGTGCGTATTGGGGGGCTTTTTTTATGAGAGCGTCATAGCGTTTCATCGCCTCGAACTTCTTGCCGTTTTCCTGAAGGGTTTTGGCTTCGAGCATTTCGGCGTCAAGAAGTAGTTGCTCTTCGTTGATGTAGGTATTGGCTCGTTTTTCCGATGCGCTTTTGGATGTGCTGGAACATGCCGAAGCGACCAAAACGATGAAACAATATATCAGAATTCTTTTCATAGTCTAATATAAACGAAGATTGGCTGTTGCTATTGTCCTAATTAGAAAAGATTTAAGTTGCAGGCATTGATTTTTATGCTGATTGAGCTTTGAATTTTATCCACCAATCCCAATTCTCCATACACTATCCAACAAAAGTCACTGAATTCGAATCACCAGTCACTTATGTAAAACAAAAGAGCGGAAACTTGGGGCTTCCGCTCTTTTTGTATGGTGATATTGGTTATTTGGTAACCAGTCGGTAGGTGTCGCTTGCGATAACGAATTCCTCGTCGGTGGTAACCACAACGGTAGCAATCTTGGAGTCGGGAGTACTGATGATGCAGTCTTCGCCCATGATTTTGTCGTTGAGTTCCATGTCAACCTTGATGCCGAGGCATTCCATGTTTTCGAGGATGGGGTGACGCATAAACCATGCGTTCTCGCCAATGCCGCCCGTGAAGAGCAACAGATCGCAACCTCCCATTTCAGCGATAAAACCGCCAATGTAGCGTTTTACGCGTTGTGCGAACATGTCGAAAGCGTAGGTGCAACGTTCGTCGCCGGCGTCGCGTCCTGCGCGGATGTCACGCATATCCTGCTTGCCGCCGCTGATGCCAACGAGGCCGCATTGCTTGTTGAGCATCTTTACGATGTCTTTCATCTGCTTGCCGGCTGCAAGTTCTTTCTCGATGACGAACTGGATGATGCCGGGGTCAACGTCGCCGGGACGGCTGCCCATAATCAAGCCCGAAAGGGGAGTCATGCCCATTGTGGTGTCGAACGATTTGCCGTGGTCGATGGCGCAGATGGAAGCGCCGCTTCCCAAGTGGCAGCTGACGATTTTGAGATCGTTCCAGTCTTTGCCAATCATTTTAGCGGCCTTTTCTGCGACGAATTTGTGGCTGGTGCCGTGGAAGCCGTAGTTGCGGATGCGGTATTTCTCATAATATTCGTAAGGCAGGCCGGTGAGATAACTCTTGGCGGGCATTGTGGCGTGGAAGGAAGTATCAAATACTACCACTTGAGGCACGTTGGGCAATACTTCGCGCATTGCATAGATGCCGGCGAGGTTTCCTGGAGTGTGGAGCGGCGCGAGGTCGGTGAGTGACTTGATTTTCTCGATGACGTCGTCGTTCACGAGGCAACTTTCGGTGAAGACTTCACCACCATGGGCAACACGGTTGCCGACCGCTCCGATTTCCTTGAGGTCTTTGATGACACCCATTTTCTCGTCGGTAAGGGCTTTGAGCACCATTTTGATACCTGCCGTATGGTCGGGAATGGGAATTTGCTCGTAGTGCTTCTCGCCATGATATTTGTGGGTGAATTCTCCCATTTCCAAGCCGATACGTTCCAACAGACCTTTTGCCATTACTTCGGCATTGTTGTCCATGTCAATCAATTGATACTTGATGGAAGAACTTCCGCAATTTAAGACTAAAATCTTCATATTGTATTTATTTTTTTATTATTTGTTTGTCTTTTGAATCGTTATATGCTGTGAACGAAATATTTTTAACAAGCGACTCCGTTCTTGTTCAATTTTCAAAGATACAAAAATTATTCCATTTGACAAAATTTTTCAATTTTATATATTGTAATACATCTTATTAGCCTAGATTCAAGGTATAATGATGATTAAAAACAATGTCACAAAGCAAAATAATTTGTGGCCATTGGTGGTTTATCCTTCCTGCTTGGCGCGACTTTTGTTCACGATGGCGACACCGGCAAAGACGCATAATGCCGCCACGACTTTCATCCAAGTCAGTTTGTCCATGCCCAGACAGATGCTTACAATGGCTGCTATGATGGGTTGGAGGTAACCATACATGCTCACCAAAGTGGGACGTATGCGTTGCTGTCCGATTGGAATGAGAAAGTATGCGATAAATGTGGCAAAAACAATAAGATAGCCAACCTCCCACCACACGTCGGCCGGCACGTCGGCATAGTTCATCGTCAGCAATCCTTTCCACGAGAAGGGTAAAGAGACAACAATCGAGAAGAGGAACATCCATTTCATGAGAGTTATTACGCTGTAGCGTGAGATAATGGGTCGACATATACCTAAATAGAGCGCAAAACTTAGTGCGTTGAGGATGGTAAGTGCAATTCCCAATGGGCGAGTCTGTACCACAGCAGCATGGCTGGACTGATAGATTAGCCATAACACTCCTGCAAAGCTCAATGCTACGCCACCGGCTTTTTTCCAGGTAATGGGCTCCTTGAGGAAGATGGCGGCCACAAACATGGTCATGATGGGAGTCATGGATTGCACTACGGAGAGGTCGATGGGAGCTGTCATGGTGATGGCTGTCAGGAATGTTAACTGAGGAATTACCAGTCCTAAGGTGGCGGCACCGCACATTTTCAGCAGGTCGATAGGGGGGACATGCTCTTTGCGTGTGAAAAATCCTGCAATCCAGAACATCGCGGTCGCGCAGATGGCGCGAAGGGTGAAAAGCACAATGGGTGTCAACTCTCCTTCGTTGGCTATATCCTTGCAAAAGATGATATTCAATCCAAAAATAGCATAGGCGCCGAAACTCGCCAGATGGCCTATTAGTTGGTCTTTGCTAATCAAAATATTCATAAACAATATAATACAGCCTATCTATTTGCGTTTGTATTATGACGAATGTCTTCGCAAAATTACAAAAAGATTTTTAGATGGCGATGTCGCTTGAAAAAGGCTATTGCCGCGCGAAGTTTTTGAATGATGAGCGGTCAAAAGTTTATACTTTCGTAGATTTTTCGTATTTTTGCAATTCTAATCCAACGAAATCCACAATTTCAAAATTATGCAACCTTTACTGATATACAATACGCTTTCTCACCAAAAGGAATTGTTTACGCCTATCACGCCCGACCATGTAGGCATGTATGTTTGCGGTCCTACAGTCTATGGCGACGGACATCTCGGACATGCACGTCCTGCCATCACTTTCGACGTGGTATTCCGTTATCTTTCTCACATTGGCTATAAGGTGCGTTATGTGCGCAACATTACTGATGTGGGACATTTGGAGCACGATGCCGACGAAGGCGAGGACAAAATCGCCAAGAAGGCTCGTCTTGAACAGCTCGAGCCTATGGAGGTGGCGCAGTATTACACCAACCGCTACCATACCGCTATGGATGCCCTCAATGTGTTGCGTCCTAGCATCGAGCCTCATGCCAGTGGCCATATCATTGAGCAGATTGAACTGGTGCAAAAGATTTTGGATGCCGGTTTTGCCTACGAGAGCAATGGCAGTGTCTATTTCGACGTTCGAAAATACCAAGAAGCTACTGGTAAATATGGCTGTTTGAGTGGCCGCGTGATTGACGAGATGCTTTCTACCACCCGCGCACTTGACGGTCAGGAGGAAAAGCATTTTACGGGTGATTTTGCCCTTTGGAAGAAGGCGGCTCCGGAACATATCATGCGTTGGAACTCTCCTTGGAGTGTCGGTTTTCCTGGTTGGCACACTGAGTGTACCGCTATGGGTACCAAGTATCTCGGCGAGACTTTCGACATCCACGGTGGCGGAATGGACCTTATCTTCCCGCACCACGAAAGCGAGATCGCCCAGCAGACTGCCGTTTGCGGTCATGGTCCTTGCAAATACTGGATGCACAACAACATGATTACCATCAATGGCCAGAAAATGGGCAAGTCGTTAGGTAATTTCATCACCCTCGACGAATTCTTCACGGGCAGCCACAAACTCTTGCAGCAGGCCTACAGCCCAATGACTATCCGCTTCTTCATCCTTCAGGCGCACTATCGCAGCACCGTTGATTTCAGTAACGAGGCGCTCCAGGCGGCAGAAAAGGGCTACACCCGTTTGATGCAGGCTTATAAGACTCTTGGATCGTTGCAAGCCTCCAAGACTTCTTCTGTTTCAGTTGCGGAGTTTAGGCAGCAGTGCTACGATGCTATGAACGACGACCTCAACACGCCTATCGTAATCAGTCATTTCTTTGACATCGCCAAGCTCATCAACACCGTCAACGACCACAAAGCTACGCTCACGCAGGCCGACATCGACGAGCTGAAGGGTCTTTTCGACGTGTTCTTGTTTGAGGTTTTGGGTTTGAAGAATGAATCCACCACCGACAACACCGCTCTTATCGACGGTTTGATGCAGATGATTCTCGAAGTGAGAGCTACAGCCAAGGCCAACAAGGATTGGGCTACGAGCGACAAGATTCGCGACAATCTCGCCGCCGTTGGCATTTCCGTAAAGGACGGCAAAGATGGTGCCACTTGGGAATTGAAATAATTCTATTTTCTTAAATAAAAGGGGAGGGCGCCACCGGCACCCTCCCCTTTTATTTGTTAGTTGGTTTGAAACTATTCTTTTACAAATTCTGCAATCCAGTCCATTTCGTTCCTTTCGGGAAGTTTCATGTCTTTGTAGGTTGCAGGGTCGAGGTAGATTTCCAGAAGTTTGGCAGGACCTTCGGAGAAGAGTTCAACTTCATCCGCCACGGCGGGAACCAACACGCATTCGCCGGCATGGATGGGACATACGTTTTCCAAAGTCTTTACGGCTGCCAACCCTTCTACGCAGAGATAGACCACAAAACTGTCGAGGGTGTGGAAGTCTTTTCTGATGGCTTTGGTGCGTTCCCCGTTTTCGGGTTGCAATGTGATGAGGTTTGTACTGAAATATGGACATTCTTCCAGTAGAATGGTGCGGTTGGGCTGGTAGGTGTAATGTGTCTTTCCGTCCCTCAAAGCGCTGAAATCAATTGCGTCAAGAGCTTGTTCTGTGTGCAGCTCGCGCAACTTGCCGTTGGTGTCGGGGCGGTTGTAGTCGTAGATGCGGTAAGTGCAGTCTGAAGTCTGCTGAATCTCTGCCAAAAGCAGTCCTTTGCCCAAAGCGTGTACGCGTCCTGCGGGAATGAAGAAGACGTCGCCGTTCTGGGCCTGCTCTTCGTGGAGCAGCGATTCGAGTTTGCCTTGCTGGAGCTGTTCTTGGTATTTTTCGGGAGTGGTATCTGCTTGGAATCCATCTACAATGGTGGCTCCTTTTTCAGCCTCGATAATATACCACATCTCGGTCTTGCCGTTGTCCATGCCGCGCTGTTGTGCCAAAGCGTCGTCGGGATGCACTTGGATAGAGAGCTTGTCGCAGGTGTCGATAAGCTTGATAAGCAGCGGGAATTGGTTGCCGAAACGGGCATAGTTGCGTTCTCCAACAATGTCGCCCATATAGATTTCCAACACTTCGTTGATGGTGTTTTCGGCCAAAAAACCATTGCTGACAATGGATTCATTGCCTTCCACGCTGGAAAGTGCCCACAATTCACCACAGTTTGGAAGTGGATCGTAGTCAAATCCGAGAGTCTTTATTTTGTTGCCTCCCCATACTTTGTTTTTGAAGAGGGGCATGAATTTCATGGGGTAAAGTGCAGTTTCCATTGAATTGATGATTAATGATTAAGTCGTGTTCAGGGTTTCAGACGGCTAACGTACAATGTTTTCTTTAATGAGCTTGGGTAATTGCCAGACTCTTACATCGCGGGCTATGATTTTGTTTTCTTTGTCAAGAAGTATCAAGAACGGAATGTGGTCGATGGCAAATAGTTCCAGATAGTCGGCGTCCCATCCTTTCGGGTCGTTGTCTATCATTATGTTAATCCATTCTGTTCCATCTATGGCGCTTCCGGCCTGCTCCACATCCTTGCATTTGTCGCACCATTTGGCTCCGAAACATACCACTCGGTAGTCTTTCGTTAAGGGTATGGAGTCGAAATGTTGCGTCTTTTTTGGTTGCTCGTAAAATACAAAGTCCGCCATTTTTGCTCCTTCGCTTACAGCTTGAACCTTTGCTATGTGTTGCGTCAGCAGTTTGTAGTGATAGGTATCGAAAGCGCTGCTGTCGATGAGTGCGTAAAGCGAGGCGAGCCTGTCGAAGTCCAGCTGAGGTGCGTAATCGTAGAGTATGTGTGGCAGAAATCGGGCGGAAGAGACATCAAGAACACCGCTGATGTCGCCATTTCGTTTGAGGAGTTGCGTAATTGTTTCGCCTACAATACGGTATTCAGAATTTGTACGCGAACCCGTGATAGGGGAACTCGGTGGATTTTCTGCGTTGAGGTTGATCTTTATGTTGTTGTTTTCCAGATAGAAAAAAAGTGGCTGCGCCAATCTGCGATGCCTAATTTCCGCAACCACAGGCTTTTTTACGGTTCCTTCAAAAGAGAAAGTTCCATTCTTGATGGAGGTGGAGTAGCGAATGTCTGAATTGTCGTGAACAATCAGCTCCACTTTCCCTTTGAGGGAGGCGCAATTGCCATAAACAACAAACCCTTGTGCATGGAGCGTGAAAAGGTTACATGCACAAGTCAACAGCAACAAAAGCAGACGCTTAGTATGTGCGATAAGTGGAACCGTTGCTTTTGGTATTGCCGCGTACCTTATAGTTTGTATTGATCTTGTTGGTCTTTTTGCTTTTCCGCTCGTACATTGTGTCGCTAGAGGAGCATGAACTTACAACAACAAGAGCGATGATGAACAGGATTGAAATCAGTTTTTTCATTGCGTTATAGTTTGTTGGTTTAGTACTCCGACCGGGAATCGAACCCGGATCTACTCTTTAGGAGAGAGTTATTCTATCCATTGAACTATCAGAGCATCAAGAAATTTGATGCTGTTTTTGCACCTGTTTCTTTTATTTTAATGTACGTTTGATCTCGATTTCTTCGTAGGCCTCGACGATGTCGCCGACCTTGATGTCGTTGAAGTTCTCGATGTTCAAACCGCAATCTTGTCCGCTCACAACTTCCTTGACGTCATCTTTGAAACGTTTGAGGGATGCCAATTTGCCGGTAAACACCACGATACCGTCGCGAATAAGGCGGACGTTGTGGTTGCGGTTAATCTTGCCATCCAGACACATACATCCGGCAATAGTGCCGACCTTGCTGATTTTGAATGTTTCGCGGATTTCGAGGTTTGCGACAATCTTTTCCTGCTTTTCGGGAGCCAACATGCCTTCAATAGCGTCTTTCAACTCGTTGATGGCATCGTAGATGATTGAGTATAGGCGGATGTCGATCTGCTGGGTTTCGGCCATCTTGCGGGCACCCACGGAAGGACGCACCTGGAATCCGATGATGATAGCGTCGGAAGATTCGGCAAGCAAAACGTCGCTTTCGGTAATCTGTCCTACTGCCTTGTGAATGACGTTGACCTGTACCTCTTCGTTGCCCAACTTGATGAGGGAGTCGGAGAGTGCCTCAACGGAACCGTCCACGTCACCTTTTACAATGATGTTGAGTTCCTTGAAGTTGCCCAAGGCGATACGACGGCCAATTTCGTCGAGTGTGACGTGGGTCTGGGTACGCAAACCTTGCTCACGCTGCAACTGGGTACGTTTGTTGGCAATGTCTTTCGCCTCTTTTTCGTTCTCCATTACGTTGAAAGTGTCGCCTGCCTGGCAAGCACCGTTCAAGCCGAGCAACAGAACTGGCTGCGAAGGACCTGCCGACATAACCTCTTGGTTTCGTTCGTTGTACATGGCGCGCACGCGGCCGCTGATGGCTCCTGCCACGATGGGGTCGCCTTTACGGATGGTTCCGTCCTCGACAAGCAGTTTTGCCACGTAGCCACGGCCTTTGTCAAGTGAACTTTCCAAAACAGTACCTTTGGCGCGTTTGTTGGGATTGCCTTTCAGTTCCATGATATCGGCTTGGAGAATGACTTTCTCAAGCAACTCTTCAACGTTGAGTCCTTTCTTGGCAGAAATGTCTTGGCTTTGGTATTTGCCACCCCATTCCTCTACGAGGAGGTTCATCTGAGCAAGTTCGGTCTTGATTTTGTCGGGATCTGCGCCAGGACGGTCAATCTTGTTGATTGCAAATACGATAGGTACGCCCGCTGCTTGTGCGTGGTTGATGGCTTCGACGGTTTGCGGCATCACCTTGTCGTCTGCTGCAATCACGATGATTGCGATATCGGTAACTTTGGCACCACGGGCACGCATTGCGGTAAATGCTTCGTGACCAGGGGTGTCGAGGAAGGTAATCTTGCGTCCGTCGGCGGTGGATACTTCGTAAGCGCCGATGTGCTGGGTGATGCCACCGGCTTCGCCGGCAATCACGTTGGTTTTGCGGATGTAGTCTAGCAAAGAGGTCTTACCGTGGTCCACATGGCCCATAACAGTGATGATGGGGTTGCGGGGTACGAGGTCTTCTGGACGATCCTCTTCCTCGATCTTATTGATGGTATCTACAACGTCGGCACTTGCAAAATTGATCTCAAAGCCAAATTCATCTGCAATCAACTTGATGGTTTCGGCGTCAAGACGCTGGTTGATGCTGACGAAGATGCCTACCGACATGCAGGTGGAGATAATCTGCGTTACGGGAACGTTCATCATTGTGGCCAACTCGTTTGCGGTAACGAATTCCGTTACTTGCAAAGTCTTTGAGTTTTCCATTTCGTTGAGTTGCTCCTCTTCGATGCGTTGATGTACTTTCTGACGTTTTTCGCGGTTGTGCTTCGAGGTTTTTGACTTGCCCATCGGGCTCAGGCGAGCCAAGGTGTCGCGAATCTGCTTTTCGATTTCGTTGTCGTCAATCTCGACTTTCTTAGGTTGCTTGACTTTGGCTTTCTTCTCCTTGGCTGGTTGATTTTGATTGCCGTTCTTGCCTTGCTTGCCGTTCTTGTTGCTTGTAGGTTCTGTTCCGTTTTCGTTGACGCGAACGCCCTCTTTCTTGATACGTTTGCGTTTCTTTTTCTCGCCTTCCGACTTGGGTTTGTTGAACTGGGTGAGGTCAATCTTGCTGACAACCTTAAGTCCTTCAAGTTTTTGATATTCAGTTTGAATGAATTCAACGGTCTTTTCCTGCGGTTGTGGAGCGACAGTTTCCTCTACTTTGGGTTGGGGTTCTGGTGCTGGGGCAGGTTCTGCCTTTTTCGCCTTGTGACTTTCTTGTTCAGCGGCATTTGCTTTGGGAGTGGCTGCTTTTGCCGATGAGGCTTTTTCGGTCTTCTTGGCTGCTTTGGAAGCTTTGCTTTTCTTTCCTGGGCTGGTCTTGGAGTTGATGGCATCCAAATCTATTTTCCCGATAACACGAGGCTCTGCTATTGCATTGTCGCTCTTTTCGTCGGCGGAAATCTTGGGCTCAATAACTACAGGTTCGATTTCCACGGTCGCTTTAACTTCCGGCTCAACGGGTGTGGGTTCGGGGATGGCTTCTTCTACGGGCTCTTCCTCTTTCACTTTTTCAGGTTCGGCCTTGGGGGCGGTGAAGACGTTCTTGATGATGACTTCTTCGTTTTCCTCTTTGTTTGCGTTCCCTTCGTTGGGTTCGTTGGCTTCGATGACAACGGTGCTGGTTGCGGTACTAATCTCAATCTTGTCGGCGTTTTCTTTCACTTCGCGTTCGGATTGAAACTCGGCGGCGAGCAGACTGTACTGCTCGGGGCTGATGCGGGTGTTGGGGTTCAGGTCAACTTGATGCCCTTTCTTTGCCAGGAAGTCAACGAGGTTCTGGATGCCTACGTTAAATTCCTTGGCTGCTTTGTTGAGTCGGATTGTTTTGATTTCTTCTGCCATATTGCCACTCCTAATTTATGGTGAACTGTGAATTGTAATCTGTGATCTGACAACTTCCGTTATCTCATTCTTCAAATTCGGCTTGCAGGACCTGAAGTACGTTGTCGATGGTTTCTTCTTCCAAGTCGGTGCGGTTGACGAGTTCCTGCTTTGAGAGGGCGAGGACGCTCTTCGCGGTGTCGCATCCAATCTTTACAAGTTCGTCGATAACCCACTGTTCGATTTCGTCGTTGAATTCTTGCAAGTCAACATCGTCGAAATCTTCATCGGTGTCGCGGTATACTTCAATCTCATATCCTACGAGTTTGCTGGCAAGCTTGATGTTGCTGCCGCCCTTGCCGATGGCCAAGGATACTTGGTCGGGTGCCATGAACACTTCGGCTTTTTTGTTTTCCTCGTCGATGCGGATGGAGGAAATCTTTGCGGGACTGAGTGCGCGCTGGATCATTACGTCAACGCGAGGGGTGTAGTTGATTACGTCGATGCTCTCGTTGCGAAGTTCGCGCACGATGCCGTGGATACGACCACCCTTGACGCCTACGCAAGAACCTACGGGATCGATGCGGTCATCGTACGATTCAACGGTCACCTTGGCACGTTCGCCGGGCACGCGTACCACGTTCTTGATGGTGATGAGGCCGTCGTAGATTTCGGGTACTTCCGATTCAAGGAGTCGTTCCAGGAAAATGGGGGAGGTACGGGAAAGGATGATGACGGGGTTGTTGTTGCGCATCTCTACTTTCAGCACCACGGCTCTGAGGTTGTCGCCTTTGCGGTAATGGTCGGTGGGTATCTGTTCGCTCTTGGGCAACACGAGTTCCATCTTTTCTTCATCCAATACGAGGATCTCCTTGTTCCAAGGCTGATAGACTTCTCCGATGATGATTTCGCCTACGCGCTCTTTGTATTTTTGGAAGATGAGAGACTTTTCGTAGTCTTGGATCTTGCCTACGAGGTTCTGGCGAATGGCGAGGATTTCGCGACGTCCGAATTCCGACATGTAGATGGGCTCTGAGAGCTCTTCGCCAACTTCAAAGTCGGATTCAATCTTGATGGCTTCGGAGTATTCAATCTCGCGCTTGTCGTCGGTAAGCTTTCCGTCTTCGACAATGAGACGATTGCGGAAGATTTCAAGGTCGCCCTTGTCGATGTTCACGATGATGTCGAAATTGTCTTCGGTGCCGTATCGTTTGGCGAGGGCGGAGCGGAAGATCTCTTCGAGAATGTGCATCAATGTCTCACGGTCAATGTTTTTGAATTCTTTGAATTCCGAAAAGGAATCAATCAGGTCTAACGTCTTCATTTGACTATATTGTTATTATTTTTTATCTCAATGACGGTTAAATGCAAAGCAAGACAAAATGTGTAAATTGTTGTCCGCTTTATTTGCAAAGTACTCTTTTAGAATTCTATAAGTACGCGAGCGACCTTGATGTCGGCGTACTTGAAGGTGAAGGTTTCGCCGTTGGTGTTTTTGGTGCCGCGCACCTTCACGGAGCATTGCGTGTCGTCGGCTTCTTCGAGGCGTCCGGTCACCTTCTCTCCGTCGAGAGTCTCCACTTGCAGCTGGCGGCCGATGTTGCGGCGGTATTGACGGGGCAACTTGAGCGGGCTGTCGGCTCCGGCGGAGGATACGTTGAGTTCGAAGTCTTCGACATCTCTGTCGAGGCTGTTTTCGATGGTGCGGCTGAGCTCGATGCAGTCGTCAATAAGGATTCCCTCATCACCGTCGATGTCCACAAAAATGCGGTTGTCGTTGGTAATCTTTAGGTTGACAAGAAATTTGTCGGTGCCGTTGAGGGCGTCCTGAATAATCTCGAGTACTTTTATTTTGTCAATCATAAATCTGCAATAAAGAAGGGGACCTGCGTCCCCTCGTTTCAATTTTCGTTGCAAAGATACAAAGAATATTTGATATAGAGAAATTTTTCTTCGTTCAGACGATTGTCTTCCCGTAATTTGGATTGTTTTTGATGCCTTGTTGCTCTTCGGGTTCGTCAAAGCAAGGTCTCATTGTGGAAACCTTGTAAAAAAAGCAGTCGGGGAATGAAATAAAATTAGTATCTTTGCAATTTATATAATATATTGAAAAAAGGATTTTACGTTTTTAAGATTTTGATGGTTAGGGAGGAGGCTTTTCTGTGTGAAGATGCGTAATTGTAGAGGCGAGTCTGTTGCAAGAATTCAAGCCCATAGATGGCGGATTGTTGTACGAAACGCTTTCTTTTGAATCTTCAAAATTAAAGTACAAAGTTTAAAAACAATAGATTAACTGATTTACTATGGGCGTAGTGGCACGACAGAGCATTCGAGGGGCGATAGCCAATTATGTGGGTATCGCTATTGGCTTTGTCACCACTTTCTTTGTGCTTACCGACTGTCTCTCCCAGGAGGAAATCGGCTTGACAAGGGTTATGGTAGATGCCGCTCTGCTGTTTTCGGGCTTGGCGCAGTTGGGCACAAACGCTTCCATCATCAGGTTCTTCCCTTATTTCAAGTCTGCCAACGACGAACGTAACCACGGCATTTTCGGCTGGTCGGTGCTGATACCGTTCATTGGCTTTTTGCTTTTTTTGGTGGGTTTTCTTCTTTTCAAGGAAGAGATAGTTGAAGCCTATTCTGGGGAGTCGCCGTTACTCGTAGATTATTGTTATTTACTCTTGCCACTCACTTTCTTTGCGTTGTACTTGACTGTTTTCGAGACCAATGCAAGCGTGCTGATGCGCATTACGGTGCCGCGTGTGGTGAGAGAAGTTGTGATAAGGGTTTTCAACTTGATTTGCTATCTACTTTATGGCAATGGCATCATTTCGTTGGATTTGTTTGTGGGACTTTTTTGTGGAAGCTACGGCGTGGCGATGTTGCTAAACATGGGCTATCTTTTCTCGTTGGGAAAGATTTCCTTCCGTATCGACTGGAAGTTTCTCAGCAAGCCTATGCTGAAGGACATGTTGCGCTATACGCTTTTCATGACTATCGCCGTGATGGCGGGCAACATTCCGCTTATCAATTCGCTATTTTTGGGAGCCAAGGAGGGTTTGGCGTTGACGGGTGTCTATACCATTGCGTTTTATATCGCCAATATCGTGGAGGTTCCCTATCGTTCGTTGGGCGCTATTTCCCGTCCTTTGGTGGCTCAGGCTGTCAAAGACAAGAACTGGTCAGAAGTGAACCACCTTTGCCGACAGGTCTCCTTGCACCAGCTGTTGGTGGCTTCGCTCATCTATTTTTTCATCTGCATCAACTTGAAGGCTTTGTTCGCAGTCATTCCCCATGGCGCGGAATATCTTGGCGGAATAGGCGTGGTGTTCTTGTTGGGTCTCGCCAAGATCGTCAACTCCTCATTTTCTATCAGTGCCGATGTGCTTAACTATTCGAAGCATTATCCAATGACTTTGGTGTTCAACATTCTTCTTACGCTTTCCGCCATCGTGCTGAATGGTATCTTGATTTCGTGGTGGGGCATCAATGGCGCTGCGGGCGCTACGCTTTTCGCCTATATCATCTATTTTGTGGTATTGATGCTGTTCAACTGGTTCTCGATGCGGGTGGCGCTCTTCTCGAAAGGTCAGCTCAAGGTGCTGGCGTTGATGGGAGTGTTGGTGGCGCTGAACTGGCTGTGGACCAGATGGCTGACTCCTTTGTTTGGCGATGGAACGCCGATGTTGATTGTGGAGTCTGGCGTGCGGACGTTGTGTTTGATGGGCTTGGGCTTGTTCCTGGTCTTTCGAATGCATGTGTCGCAAGAGGTTGATAATCTTATTTTAAAAATCATAAAACATTAAACACTTAAAAAACAAAACTATGAAAACAAAACTTTTATTTGGATTGCTGGCTGTATGCCTGATGTTCGGTGCCTGCAAAAAAGACAACGACGAAGAAAATGCAAAAAATTATGCCGCCGAAATGGTTGGAGAGTATTCGATGGTCGCAACCACAGTGCTTTATGATGCCAGTGGCGCCCGCATCGACGGAGAAGAAATCAATGGAATGATTCAGATTACGAATCCTTCGGACAACAAGCTGACTATCGTGATGGAAAACTTCCCCACCTCTATCCAGGGTACGGTCGATAAGGATGGCGTATTCCATTTGAATGATTTCAACTATTTGGGAATGACCATTTCCGAAAAGAACAGCACAATGAAGCTCAACGGGAAAATCCTGAGTGGCACGGCCCGTTGCAAGCTGGTTCAGGGTTCCGAAACCCGCGAAGCCGATCTTACAATCACTGCAAATAAAACCAAATAATTATTCTTCAACGGAATAGCCTTGTCCATCCGCTATTTCTTTTTACTTTTTCATTAAGTCGAGAACACTACCTTGGACATTTACGATAAATATAGATACCTTTCTGACGAGGAAATACCTGATGCGATGAAGCGTATCACGGGTGATTCCCATTTCGGGAACATTGCGCGGTACGTATTCCCAGACATGAGCGTTGATGAGGCTGCACGATTTTGCAATGGATTTCGTTCAATTGCTGATGTGCAGCGCGGCGCCATGTTTGCTGCCGTAGAGCAGGTGCTGCGTCGTTCGGTAACACAATTCACATGGTCTGGCTTGGAAAGGCTGGATCCTAAGCAAAACTACCTTTTTGTCTCTAACCATAGGGACATCACTTTGGATGCCATGCTGCTGCAATATGTATTGTTGCAGCATGGGTATCCTAGCACTCGCATCGTTATCGGTGCCAACCTGCTGTGCATGCCTGTGATTGAGGACTTGGGTCTTATCAACAAGACCTTGAGCATCAAGCGTGGCGGAGGTTGTAGGGAGTTCTACAACGAGTTGAGCCAGCTGT
Organism: Candidatus Colimorpha pelethequi; assembly: GCA_018064245.1. Taxonomy (GTDB): domain Bacteria; phylum Bacteroidota; class Bacteroidia; order Bacteroidales; family P3; genus Colimorpha; species Colimorpha pelethequi. Next base: position 25,539 of record JAGHVO010000030.1, on the reverse strand, counting down.
CGGAGTATATCCGCTACGAAATCACCCAGCGAGGCGAGTCGGTGTGGATTGCCCAGCGCAATGGCAGAACCAAGGACGGCAGCGACCATACCGATCCTGCTGTCATTAAGATGTTCTCCATCAGTGGCAAACACGACAAGGTGGAGGCTTTGGACTCGCTGCATATCGTTCCCGTATCCATCTCTTATGAATGGGAACCTTGCGACATCTTGAAATCCGTTGAACGTTACCGTTCGCGTTCGGGAGCCTATCAAAAGGCAGAGGGCGAGGATCTGAACAGTATCATTACGGGTCTGCTCTCTCCCAAAGGCGGAGTCCATCTTGCCATCAACGAACCACTCAGTCGTGAGGACATAGCGCAGGTGGATGGTGACCCCAAGTGTATAGCGACATTGTTGGATGAACGTATCAACGGCGGCTACAAATGTTGGAATACCAACCGTTTGGCGAAGTCTCTCTTGGAAGGATGTGAAATCCCAGAGGATGAATTTGTAAAACAGTTCGAGGAACGCATTGCGTTGCTGAAACATTACGAGGACTGCGACCAAGAGGTGCTGCGTCGGTATTTCCTGGAAATCTACGCCGCCCCTATCTCTAATCAATAAATTATTATTTACTACTACTATTATGTTAGACAAGCTTGAAGCCATTTACAAACGCTATGAGGAAATTGAGCAGCAGATGAACGACCCGCAGATTACTGCGGACATGAAACGTTTTGTGAAGCTCAGCAAAGACTATAAGGACCTTCAGCCCGTGGTCAAGGCTTACCACGACTATAAGGCTTTGTTGGACACTATTGCGGAGTGCAAGGAATTGCTCACTTCGGAGAAAGACGAGGAATTGCGCGAGATGGCAAAGGAGGAATTGAACGATAGCGTGCAGCGCAAGGACAAGATGGAAGAGGATATCCGTTTGATGCTGATCCCCGCCGATCCTACCGACAGCAAGAATGCCGTTGTGGAAATACGTGGCGGTACGGGTGGCGACGAAGCCTGCATCTTTGCCGGCGACCTTTTCCGTATGTACAGTCGCTACTGCGAGAAAAAGCATTGGAAGATTGATATTGTTGATTTCAACGAAGGCACAGCAGGCGGCTACAAGGACATCACCTTTAACGTAACTGGCGAGAAAGTGTACGGCATGCTCAAATACGAGAGTGGCGTGCATCGCGTGCAGCGTGTTCCCGCTACCGAGACGCAGGGCCGTGTGCATACTTCCGCGGCGGGTGTTGTTGTGTTGCCCGAAGCAGAAGAATTTGATGTGGAACTGAACATGTCAGATGTGCGCAAGGATACCTTCTGCGCCAGCGGCCCTGGTGGTCAGTGTGTGAATACCACCTATTCGGCAGTGCGTCTGACTCATATTCCTACAGGTATCGTCGTCTCTTGTCAAGACCAGAAGTCTCAAATCAAGAACCTTGAAAAGGCTTTGGTTGTGCTGCGTACCCGACTTTACGAGCGTGAGTACAACAAATATATGGAAGAGATGTCGTCGAAACGCAAGACCATGGTTGCTACGGGCGACCGCAGCGAAAAGGTGCGTACCTACAATTATCCTCAAAGTCGCGTCACCGACCATCGAATCGGCTATACAATGTACAACCTTGCCGCTTTCATGGATGGCGACATTGAGGACTTGATCGACGCTTTGCAGTTGGCTGAGAACGCCGAGAAACTGAAAGCCAGCGTCGGTTGATATTAGATGAATGTCGCGTCGCCTGTCGTTCAATGGGCGTTTTCTCAAATCAACATTTCCTATCCTTCCCACAGCTTACCGTTCACTAAATCATGAATCGTCAGACCCAACAGCTAAAGCAACAGCAGCGGCTTTCGCCCCAACAACTTTTGTTGATGCGGATGCTTGAGCAACCTGTCACCAAGTTGGAGCAGTTCATCAAGGAGGAGGTTGAAAGGAATCCGTTGTTGGAGATTGACAATTGCAGCCAACCTTTGACGGAGTCTATCGACTCTGTGGTGGAAGATGACGAGACAAATCCTTTTTCGGACGACGAGGATTACCGCTACCGCGAACGGATGGAGTCTGATAAAAACCATACTTCGCGAGAGCAGGTGCTTGCCGAGGAGGCTTCGTTCATCGACTATCTCGTGGAACAGCTGAACTTGAAGGATCTTTCTGAACGTCAGTTTACTATCGCTTACGAGTTGATAGGTTGCCTAGATGATTCGGGCTATTTGAGTCGCGATATTCGATTGGTTGCCAACGATATGGCTTTCGATCAAGGGATCGAAGTCAGTGAGGAGGAGGTTCAGGAGGCCTTGCAGGTGGTTCAGTCGCTCGACCCTGCCGGAGTGGGTGCGAGAAATTTGCGTGAGTGCCTTTCTTTGCAGCTTCACCGCAAAGGCGACCGTTCTCACGCTTTGCTGAATGCAACAGCCATCGTTGATGATTATTTCGACCTTTTCTCCAGGCATCGTTTTGAGTCTATCTGCGAGAGACTTTCGCTTTCCAAAGCGGATTTTGAGAAGGCTCTTGCCGTCATTCGCTCGCTTGACCCCAAACCAGGCACCACAGAGGGCAATTCAATGATGGGTAATCATAGCATTATTCCCGACATTACCGTTACGCATCATTCGGGCAATTTGGTATATGCCGTCAACGACAAGAATCTGCCTGAACTTCAGCTGAGTGTGTTCTATCAGGATCTTCACAAAGAACTCTCCAACAGTCGGAAAATGGATTCACAGCAGGCGGAGACGCTTGCTTTCCTGAACGAGAAAGTGGAGAGCGCGCAACAGCTCATCAGCACATTGAGGCAACGCCACGATACAATCAATCGTATCTTTGGCGCCATTGTCAAAGTTCAGCGAGCTTACTTTATGTCGGGCGATGTGGCCGACTTGCGTCCGTTGCGGCAGAAGGACATTTCCGATACAACGGGTTTCGACGTATCGACGGTCTCGCGTGTGGTGAACAGCAAATATGTCCAGACTGATTTTGGCATCATTTCCTTGAAGGAATGTTTCTCCAAATCCGTCACCAACGGCGAGGGTGAGTCGGTGGCTACCGAGAGCGTGAAAAATATCCTGCGACAGCTCATTGAGGCGGAAGACAAGCAAAATCCCATCACCGATGAGGCTTTGTGCAAAGCACTCAAAGAAAAAGGTTTCCCGTTGGCACGGCGTACTGTGGCGAAATATCGAGAAGCATTGCACATACCTGTGGCGCGTTTGCGCAGAAGTTTGAAAACCATATTGTTTTTGGCTTTTGCATGCGTTATGCTGTTTTTGACTGCTTCTCAAGTTTGCGCGCAGGCTCCCATGAGTTACTACGACTCTATTGTATATAAGAAACAGCATGGCTCAAAGCCTGTCAATAAGGCTGCCGCTCCAGTCGCCAATCCGAACGGCAAAACTATCGACAGTTCGTTGCTGAAAGCCGACGAGATGATTGATCAATATTATTCTTCGGGCAGCGACCTGCCTTCCTATATGTGGTATGGCAATAATTTTTCTCAACGAAGAGTGCGTCCTGCAAAGGTCTCGCTGGATTCCTTGCCCGATGCCATCAATATCAATTTGGTTAAGTCCGACGATGAATTTTGCTTTCCTGTAAAAAATTGTATTACTTCTCCTTATGGATGGCGTTGGAATCGGCCGCACCGTGGGGTTGACATTTTGCTGAACATGGGCGATCCTGTGAGGTGCGCTTTTGCCGGCGTGGTCCGCATTGCCTGTCCTATGGGCGCTTATGGAAATTTGGTGGTAGTACGTCATTTCAACGGATTGGAAACAGTCTATGGGCATCTTTCCAAGATCAATGTCCGTCCGCACCAGACCGTATCGGCTGGTCATGTGCTGGGTTATGGCGGAAGTACGGGTCGTTCCACGGGTCCGCATCTCCATTTCGAGGTCCGTTTCCAATATGAGTGTTTCGATCCGGAATGGATTTTGGATTTCCAGACTTATAAGTTGCGTACGCATAAATTGCACCTCGACAAGTCCTATTTCGGCATCACCCAGCCCTCTTCTTTGAAAAAGAGTGCATATAAGGCCGACAAGAGTTATGTGAAAGAGACTGTTGCGGAACCCAAGAAGCCTCGCGAGGTTTACTATACGATCAAGCATGGCGACAAATTGGCCATTGTTGCGGATCGTTATAAGACCACTGTGGAAAGTATCAAGGCGCTCAATCCCGATGTGAAGAAGTACAAGCCCGGAATGAAAATTAGAGTACGATAGATATTTTTTAATCCTTCATTATATATATTTATGAAAAAAACAAATTTGTCTGATTACGATGCTTCTGTCGTTCCCGATGGAAGCAATTATCATATTGGTATCGTTGTGGCGGAATGGAATCCCGAAATCACCGACGCATTGTTGGATGGTGCCTACACTACGTTGCTGAAGCATGGCGTAAAGGCCGAAAATATTGAAGTGATGCATGTTCCAGGTAGTTTCGAACTGACTACTGGCGCCCATATCTTGCTTTCCAAGCGTGAGCGTATGGATGCTGTCATCTGCATCGGCTGCGTGATTCAGGGAGAGACACGTCATTTTGACTTTATCTGTAGCGCTGTGGCGCACGGTATCACCAACCTCTCGCTACAGACTGGAAAACCTGTCATTTTTAGTGTGCTTACCACCAACACTTTCGAACAAGCCAAGGCCCGTAGCGGTGGCGTACACGGCAACAAAGGCATCGAGGGAGCTGTTGCCGCGCTGAAGATGATCCGCAACAATGGTTAAGTTAAGAATTCGAGTTACCATTCACACATTATGAAAATAGTATTCATGGGAACCCCCGATTTCGCTGTAGCGTCGTTGCGGGCCATCTGCGAGGCCGGCCACGAAGTGGCGGCAGTCGTTACCGTGCCTGACCGACAGACGGGTAGGGGATTGAAAATAACTGAATCGGCTGTAAAACAATATGCTTTGGAGAAAGGTCTGACTGTCCTTCAACCCGAACGGCTGCGTGACGAAACGTTTCAAGAACGTTTGCGCGCTTTTGGTGCCCAACTTTTTGTCGTTGTTGCGTTCCGCATGCTGCCCCAATCGGTGTGGGCAATGCCGCCTATGGGCACCTTCAACCTTCATGCTTCGTTGTTGCCACAGTACCGTGGCGCCGCACCTATCAATTGGGCGTTGATAAACGGTGAACAGGAAACTGGCGTTACAACTTTCTTGCTGAACGAGCACATCGACGAGGGTGCCATCCTCATGCAAGAATCTACTCCTATTGCGGATAATGACAATGTGGAGTCGTTGCACGACCGACTTGCCTCAATGGGTAGCAATTTGGTGCTTAGAACAATTGAGGGTCTTGAGCAAGGAACGTTGCGCCCAATGCCTCAGCCGACAGTCGATCCTGCCCAAATCAAGCCGGCGCCTAAAATCTTCAAGGCCGACTGCGCCATTGATTGGACGAAATCGGGTAGGGAAATCTGTAATTTTGTGCGTGGTTTGTCGCCCTATCCCGCTGCGACCATGCAATTGGAAGATACACAGAACGAAATCCACTCTTTCAAAATATTCGATGTTGAATACGAACCTTTCGCTGGTGCAAAAACGCCATCGGGAATGCTGCTGGCAAATCAAAAAAATGAGTTGAAAGTGAGTGTAATTGACGGATTTGTACGAATAAAATGCTTGCAGATGAGCGGAAAACGAAAAGTTACGACCGAAGAATTTCTTAGAGGTTATTTTGTAAGTAATTGGAAATTAGTGTAAAATGAATTATAGATTTTTTTTTGATAAAAAAAAACAATAATTCTTGCATATTTCAATAAAAAATATATATATTTGCAACGTGAAATATAATAATTGTTTAACCATTAAAACTGATTACAAATGAACAAGACTGAATTTATTGCTGCTGTAGCAGAAAAGGCTGGTTTGACCAAGACTGACGCTCGCAAAGCTGTTGACGCTTTCGCAGAAGTTACCAAAGGCGAACTCAAAGCTGGTAAGAAGGTCGTTCTGATCGGTTTCGGTACTTTCGGTGTTACTGAAAGAAAAGCAAGAACCGGTATCAACCCCAAAACCAGAAAGCCCATCAAGATCGCTGCTAAGAAGTCAGCTAAGTTCAAAGCTTCAAAGAACCTTCTCTAATCGTTCTTTGTGTTTCGAATTAAAAAGGAGGATGCTAGCATCCTCCTTTTTGTTTTATTGTCACTGTTGCTCTTCAAAGAATTTTTCCTCAAACCCGAGCAGATAGACCTTCTCGGTGGCTCGTGTGAGGGCTGTGTAGAGCCAACGCAGGTATTCTTTGTTTAGCATCTCGTCGGTAAGGTATCCTTGGTCGATGACAATGGTTTTCCATTGTCCACCTTGTGTCTTGTGGCAGGTAAGTGCGTAGGAAAACTTGATTTGCAGTGCGTTGAAATAGGGATTTTTTTGCAGTTCCATCATCCGCTCCGCCTTGGTGGGCAGGTCGGCGTAGTCTTCCATCACGGTGTTGAACAGTTTGCGCGATTCTTCACGGGTCAGCGACGGTGATTCGGAGTACAGCGTTTCCAACAATAATTTACAGTCCAAGGTAGGGGCGTCGGGGTAGTCAACGAAGCGTATCGTGGCGTCGGCAAAATGAAACCCATAGAGTTCCTGAAAGTTGCGGGCGGAGAGTATTTCTATGATGTCGCCATTGGCGATGAAACCAATCTCCGACTCGTTGTCCAACCAGAAGTAATTGTTTTTCACAACCATAAGATAGTCGCCGGCATTGATGGACTCTTCTTTGAAGAGGATTCGGTTGCGAATGGATTGGTTGAAAAGGTTGGCGCGTTTGTTGGAACGGCACACAATGGCGATGGATTCCAAGTCGTTTTGACCGTATTCTTGGTTTAGGACTTCTTCCAGATCTTCGCCAGGCAGTCTTTTTAGGTCTGGGCAATGCTCAAGGTTGAAAATTGGTAGTTCAATATCGTCGTAGTCAGACAACTGCGCTATTTTTTCGCGCAAGGATGTGGCATTGCGGAGTATTCCCGATTCCAATTGCTGACGAACCACTTCGGTTAGCTCGTATTCGTGAAGGTGAAGCGAAGAAATGGATTCCAAGTAATTGCTGTCCAAGGCGGGACTCTCTGTTGCGTTGACGGGTGGCAGCTGCGCGGTGTCGCCCATAAAGAGCAGTCGGCAGTGATAGCCTTCGCCCACATATTCTATCAAGTCTTCCAGCAGGTTGCGTCGTCCAAAGTCGCCTTCTTCGGTGCTTCCGGTTCCAATCATGGAAGCCTCGTCAACGATGAAAAGCGTGTATCGGTGCTTATTCTGGGCGCGAACCACATGCATCATCCCGGAGCTGTCGGTGAGGGTGGTGTAGATTTTTTTGTGGATGGTGTAAGTCTTTTTGCCAGAGTAGTTTGCCAATACTTTGGCGGCCCTGCCTGTTGGGGCGAGCAGTACGGTCTTGATGCGGATGAGTGGCGCCGTTTTGATGAGGGCGCCTATCAAGGAGGTTTTGCCTGTTCCTGCATAGCCTTTGAGCAGGAAGGCTGCGTTGGGGTCGGGATCGTACAGAAAATCCACCAATGCTTCGCAAGCCTCCAGCTGTCCTTGCGTAGGATCGTGGGGAAAGTTTGAAAGGATGAGCTGTTGTACTTGTTGCTGGAGCGACACGAAGTTAAAAGTTAAGAGTTGATCACTTGATGATAATATTCTGCGGTGTTGCTCGTCATCATCGAATTTGACAAAGTGGTTCTCGCATCCCTTTGGGGATTAATAAGTCGCTCATCACCAGTCGCTATTCTCAGATTTCTCCTTTTACGACAAAAGAGATTTGTCCAACGACAAATCTCTTTTGATAGTTTGCTACTGAATTTATTATTCAGCCACGGGTGCTTCGGCCTCAGCGGGTGTTGCAACAGGAGCTGCAGGAACGTTGTTGTGGTTGTCCAAAACCGACACTTCCGATTCAGCGACGCCATTGTCTGTATTACGAGGAATGGCAACTGTAGCGGCCAAACTCAGCACAATCAAAATTGCGGCAAGCCACCAAGTGGCTTTTTCAAGGAAGTCGGTGGTTTTGCGAACGCCCATAATCTGATTTGGAGCTGAGAAATTTGCTGCCAATCCGCCTCCTTTGGAGTTCTGAATCAATACGATAAAGGCGAGTGCAACGCATACTACCAAAATAAGTATAACAAGTAACTGATACATATTAAAATGATTTAGATTTTTTTAATCAATTTATTTTCACGCAATTTACTTCTGTTCCAATTTCGCTTTGAGAAGTTCAATTTGGTTTGCAAAAGTACTATTTTTTTCGGGATATTTAGTAATTAAATGATTATATACTTCAATGGCTTTTTCAAATTTACCTTGTTTCTCAAGTATAACTGCAAGAGTTTCAGTGTATATTGTAGTGTCTTCGCGGATGCTTTTTTTGTCGGTTTCCACAGCTTCCACCACTTCGTCTTCGGCTATTTCGGATGACAAGTAATCGTTAGATTTCAAAAAATTCGATAAGATGATGTTTTTGGGTGCAGTCTTGAAGGATACTTCTTGGAAGGAGTTGATTTCTTGCAGGATGTCGAAAGCGGGTTTTGCTTCGGCGGTTTGCGGTTTGGTCTCTATGGGCGCAGGTGCGGGCGATGGTTCTCTGTAGGTGGTTTGGCTGAGTAGTTTGTTCAGGGAATGGGTACCGATGGCGTAGAGCGCCACACGATCTGTTTCGTCACCGATGTTGGAGATGGCGCCGCAAGCCTTGCCGCCCAGCAAGTCGAGCACTTGGAGCAATGCGCAGTAGGGATAGCTTTTCAAATCCCTATGCAAAATGGGCCATTCTGTGTTGGAAATGGCGCAGGGGCGTTTCAATATGTCGTTGAAAATCTCTTTGTTCATTTTTCCGATTGCGTTGCAAAAGTACGTTTTTTTTTCCAACTATAAAAATATTTGTTGCCTACTTGCGTTTTGCTGTCGTCTTTGCCTTTTGAAAGGGCTTGCTGGTGCCTTTTCTGTCACTATTCACAATTTACCGTTCACAGTTTACAAATTTTTTGTATCTTTGCTTTTCTATAAATTAAGGTGGGAAGAAACCAGATTTGAATGCAATTTATTGCAGGCGAATGTTTTATATGATATTTGCCCATTTCTGTTTCGCTGCTTTTTTATGAGAATTCTAATATTAATAATATAAACCGATGAAAATTTACCAGACCTCTGAGATCCGCAACATCGCGCTTGTTGGCGGAGCTAAATCGGGTAAGACCACCATGGCCGAGGCTATGGCTTTCAATGGCGGCGTTATCAACCGTCGTGGCACCGTAGAAGACAAAAACACCATTTCTGACTATCGCGAAATCGAAATCGACCGTCGCAATTCCGTGAATACCTCTTTGCTTTACACCGAGTTTGGTGGCAAGAAGATCAATATTCTCGATGTTCCCGGTTTTGCCGATTTCCAAGGTGAAGTCGTTGCCGCTTTCAACGTTGTAGAGGCTGCCGTCGTTGTAGTCAACGCTCAGGCCGGTATCGAAGTCGGAACCGAAATCGCTTACCGCTACAGCAACAAGCTGGGCACTCCCATGATTTTCGCCATCAACCATACCGATGCCGAGAAGGCCAACTTTGACGATGCTGTCAACCAGTTGAAGGAATATTTCGGCGCAAAGTGCACCGTGCTTCAGTTCCCCGTAAACCAGGGTCTGGGTTTCAACAGCGTTATCGATATCGTCCTCAACAAGCAACTTACCTTCAAGGATGGCAAGTGCGAAATGAGCGACATTCCCGCCGACCTCGCAGGCAAGGCTGAAGAGATGCGTATGGCTCTCGTTGAGGAGGCTGCCGCCGCTGACGACGCTTTGATGGAGAAATACTTCGAAGAGGGCGACCTCAACCACGAAGACCTCACCAAGGCTTTGAAACTCGCTATCGACAAGCGTGACCTTTACCCCATTATGTGCACCTCCGCAAAGGAGAACATTGGTGTGGCTCGTTTGCTCGAGTTCATCAACGACAACGTTCCCGCTCCCAACGAGGTTGGCGAATGCAAGAAGACCGTTGCCGGTCGCGAGTTGAAAAACGACTCCGCCGCCGCTCCCGTTGTGTTCTGCTTCAAGAACGCCAAGGACAAGAATCTCGGTGAAATTGCTTACTTGCGTATCTACGACGGCGAAGTTTCCGAATCGCTCGATGTCATCAACAGCTGCAACCAGAGCAAGGAACGTCTTTCCCAGATTCTCGTATGCTCCGGCAAGAACCGTCAGCGCGTTGAGAAGGCTTGTGCTGGTGATATCATCTGCACAATCAAGCTCAAGGACGTGAAGACCAACCACACCATCACTGGTGCCAAGAACACCGACGACGTGGTTCCCGCTATCGAGTTCCCCGTTCCTATCCATACTTTGGCCGTTAAGGCTGCCAACAGCAACGACGACGAGAAGGTAGGTGCCGCAATGAACGAAATTGTCAACCAGGATCGTTCCTTGACCCTCGAGAACAGCCGCGAACTCCGTCAGACCATTCTCGGATGCCAGGGCGAACTTCACCTCAACACCGTAAAATGGTATCTCGAAAATATCTACAAACTCGAAGTCAACTTTACCGCTCCTCGCGTTCCTTATCGCGAAACCATCACCAAGAGCGCCGAAGCTATGTATCGTCACAAGAAACAGTCCGGTGGTAGCGGTCAGTTCGGTGAAGTCCACATGCTCGTTGAGCCTTATTTCGAGGGTATGCCAAACCAGACCAAGTATCCCATCCGCGACACTCAGGTTTATCCTTTGGATTGGGGTGGTCAGTTGGTATTCAACAACTGTATCGTTGGTGGTAGCATCGACGCTCGCTTTATGCCTGCCATCCTCAAGGGTATCATGGAAAAGATGGAGCAAGGTCCTCTTACCGGTTCCTACGCACGCGACATCGTGGTTAACATCTACGATGGTAAAATGCACCCAGTTGACTCCAATGAAACCGCATTCAAAATCGCTGGTCGTACCGCTTTCCGCGAGGCCTTCAAGAATGCTAACCCCAAGATCATGGAACCTGTTTATGATGTAGCCGTTACCGTTCCTACCGAGGCTATGGGTGGTGTTATGACTGACCTCCAGGGTCGTCGTGCTATCGTGATGGGTATGGATGCTGAGGGTAAATATACCACTCTCCGCGCCAAGGCTCCTCTCGCCGAGATGAACCGTTACTGCACCGCTTTGAGCTCTCTCACCAGCGGCCGTGGTACTTTCACCATGACCTACGCCGAGTACCAGCAGGTACCTACCGATGTTCAGCAGGCTTTGCTCAAGGCTTACGAAGAAGAACAGACCGAAGAAGATTAATATTGTATTTATATTATACTTCCTACAAAAGCCTCCGCATTGCGGGGGCTTTTTTTATCAGAATGATGATTGGTTCAAAAAAAAATGTATCTTTGCAGTTGCATTCAAGTGCGAAAATAATACCTAACATCAATATTACCGATATGAAGAAATTGTTCCTTATCACGATTCTCGGTTTGGCCGTAGGGGTGGTGTCTTGTAATGGGCAGACTCCAAAAGCCGAACAGAAAACCGCGGAAAAGAATGTCCAACAGACTGTTATCGACATCCAAGAGCTTACGCCGCCGAAAGAGCTGCTCGCTGAGGTGTCGTTTGCAAAAGCTGCCGAAGAGTATGTCGGCTATTACAGTGGTGAGTCTGTAGTCGTGACTTCCAAAGGAAAAAACGAGATTGTGCCGTCGGCTCATCCGCTGTTCGACGCTGTTCGGCTGGCCTATTCCGAACACCGTCCGCTGGTGCTTACGCCCGATGCGGTGTGGTTGGTTATCTGTCAGGGCTTCTCGTGCCATGTCCAGGCAAATGCCGAAGCGTTGCGCGACAAGTTTGTCGACTTTGATGGCAAGAAGAGGTTGGAAGTGGAGTCAAATGCTGACATCATGCTCATCTCGGCGGCTGAGTGGGAAAAGTTCTTTCCTGAGTTTACCCGTCAGATTGCGACCTACACCGGCAAAGAGCTGACGGATTTGCTCAGTTGCGACTTTTCCACCACCGACAAGGTGGCCTATACGGCTTCGCAGATTTCCATCATGTCTGCCATGCAGTCTTATTTCGAATATATAGTTACTGAGATATGTGGTATTCCACAGGTCATTCTCGAAGGCACTCCAGAGGATTGGCAGCACTTGGTGGACAAGGCTCACGCATTGCGTCAGTACGACCTCGACTGGTGGATGGACGAGTTGGAACCCGTGCTTGAAAAGTTCGCAGCCGCAGCCAAAGGCGAGGTGGACAAGACTTTCTGGATGTCGGCGTACAAACGTACCAACCTCAATCCTAAAAAGGAATATATGTGTGGAGAGACTCCTGCCAAGTACAATGTCGATGGTTGGATTGTCAAGTTCTATCCCTATTTCACATACCATAAGGAGGACTTCTTGCGCAATGACTTTTCCCCTATGGAGGATACTGATTTTGAGAACCTTCCGTCGGAGATGTCCACGGCTCCCTTGTCGTTTAAGCCTCTGAGAGGGGATGACATAAAGCTCACACTTTGGGCCGGTGCGATGGGTCTGAGCCAAGACCACGAGACCTTTGCCGTGCGGCCCGAGATAGGTTGGTTTGTCAGTCACAATGGTGTCCTTAATAAGAGATAGTATTTATAATTTATAAAAGAGCCGCCCGACTGGGCGGCTCTTTGTTTTTAAAATATTGGGTTGCTGAGTTTTCGACTTTCAAATGTCAAGTCTGTTTGAAAACACATTTTTCTTGTTGTTAAAAGAAGTTAAATTCCAGGATATGGAAATTTTCCCCATATTTTATGTTACTAACATAATAAAATGAGCAATTTATTGTATCTTTGCACTTAATGAATGACATCATAGGATGATGACCCAACAAGAAATAGAATTCCTGTCGCTGCTCGACCGGAACAGCCAAGTCATCAACAAGGCTTGCTGGCTGTTTTGCAAGGGTGACAAGGACCGCTTTGATGATTTGCGTCAGGAAGTCTTTTTCAGGTTTTGGGTGGAATATCGGCAGTATGGATTGAGTCGATTCCGTCACGAATGCGCCGAATCCACTTGGGTGTTCAGGTTGTCGATAAATGCCTTGAGCAACTATCACCGCGATATCGATAGGCGGCAATCCTATGAGTTGCAGCCTATCCATCAGTTGGATCGGTTTCCTGCCGAAACCAATCTGGAGGACATTACTTTGATTGACGAGGTAATGGAACGGTTGGATGATCGCGAGCGGCGCTACCTTGTCTATTATATGGAGAAAATCCCTTACAAGGAGGTTGCTTCTTGCGAGGGCATTCCTGTGCCTTTGGTGCAAGGAAGGATGTTTAGGCTGATTAGGAAAATAAAGCGAATGGTTAAACCTCAAAATAATGAAAGCCATGAATCCGAACAAATTTGATTTGGAAGAATGTCGTCGGGCGTGGGAACGTCTCTCCGAGGCTCTCGACACGTTGCCGGCGCTTTCGGAAGAAGAGCTGCTGCGCATTACCCGTTCCAAGGAACCTATGCCGCCTGCCGACAAGCTGAAACGGCCTTCGGCAATGCGTTACTGGGCGTTTGCCGCAAGTGTTGTGTTGGTGGTTGGTTGCTTGTTGTTTTTCTTGCCCAAACGTCAGTCGGCAGAGCATGTTTACAGTATGGCGACGCCTTCTTCCACCCGGCCGTTGCCTCCTGCGGCCGAAGTGCCTGAACCGCTTGCCGAAACCACTCCGTCGGCGAAACCAGCGCTGCATTCTGTTGCCATGACCGAAAAACAGGAAATGCCACAAGAAACCAGCGTAGATACTGCGCGTAATGAGGTGCCTTCTGCGTCGGAGCCAGTTGCCGCTCCTGCGCCGGTGCGGCCTATTGGCACTTGTGGCGAGTTGATCTGCAACAACGACTGCATCGAGTCGGAAGTTTTGGAACGAATAGCCGCTTATACTTTGTCATAACCATTTCGAGAATATGAAAAAGCTATTGTTTCTCTTTTTGTTGTGCTGTGTCTTTTCTGCCGAAGGGCAGCGTGCCGTTTATGACCGTTTTGCCTCACGCAGCAATTTGGATGTGGCCTATGCAAAAGACTACCAGTTGGATAGCATTAATCAGGTGGATGTCATCTTTATCAAGGCAAAAGACAGCAGTGCGTGGGTCGAATTGTTAGAGGATTTCTTTTTTGATGATATTTCTCGTGGTTTGTGTATGCATGGCATTTTTATGTACAAGGCCGACCGTGATGATCCAACAATCAAAAAACCTGGAAGTTATGAGAATGCGTGTACGGTATTTATGGCTCTTGACTATCAAGAGATGTTGCTTTGCTTTGTCCAGACCGAAGATCAATTCGTGAAGCTGTGGCGTGTGATCCATAAAAAGTATTTCTCCATCGCAGAGCCCAACCAACCTGGCGAGGTTGTCCCTTCTTTGGATTTTTAGACATAGCCGATGTTTGGTATGATATTACAGTGCACAAGTGTTAAATAAAGTTAAATTTTTGACTCTTGTGATTTTTTTGATTTTTTTTTTGTCTAACTAGTAAAACAAACAAAATTATTGTTAATTTTGTGCGTGAAAATATTTTGTCATCAATAATTAATACCAAATACTATGAAGAAATTGTTTTTGTTTTTCTTTGCCGTGATATTTCTTGCCCTGCCGATGCGGGCACAGGTGCTCGACACCATTTATTGGGGTCATCCAAACTATTATATGTATCCTGAATGGATTATGCTGGACTCAGTAAATTCATTTCAACTGTTTGCCAAATATAACGATTTGCCAGGCTTTTGGTGGCAAGGCAGTAGTGCCAATGAGAGGGCCGTGTATTGCCATGTCAACAAAGGAATTCAAGTATTGGGATTGGCGGCCGTTGTGCATTGGGACACAACGGGAATTACCATCAATTCCAATTCAAGAATTCTGGACAGTTCATTAACGGATTGCTTTGAGTACCTACGGCTGTACAGACCCACGGGGAACAACCAATTGGACTTGTTGGCAGAAGGCACGTTCCATGCAGAATCGCCTAGTCATGTAATGCAAATTCCTTACGCTATCCCATGCTATGGACCGTATGGTATAGAATATGAAATGGCAATGCAAAATCACTTGGTCTATGAAGTAATGTTCGACAATCCCATTACGGTTGACGACTCTTGCTATATTGGATATACATGGTATAATTCAAAATTAATCGAAGAAGGAGGCAATCCTGCATTAACACATTGGCCTATATTATATGGAGAAATATGGTCCCCTGCCGGATTATTTTCTTATGGACCATATGATTATTATGACCGTAATGATTCTAATTCTTGGTCTCACTCAGTAGTTCCCAATAATGCTGTTCAAACTTGTTTTTCTACAGTCTTTCTCATCGTTGCGACTGACACAGTGGAATATGTCGATACCATTGAGAGGTGTAGGACACCAAGTTATTTGGCGATGCGGAGCCGAACAGACTACGATATGGCACTGGATTGGCAGTCTGTTCCCTACGCCGAGGCGTATGATGCCGTAGTGGTTCCTTGGCGCGACGACCCCTCTACGGGCGTTATCCGCACCACCACGGCAAACAATCAGTCGTTTATCGGCTACGGCTTGCAGCAGGGCATCTACTATGCTGGCTACGTGCGCACGCGCTGCCACCACGAATGCGACATCCACGACACGGTCTATTACAGCGACTGGTCGCAACCGCTGTACTTCTTCTTGGGCGACACCGAGCCCACCGACAGCCCCTACGCCGGAGTGAGCACCCTTGCGGAAAACTCTGTAACGCTCGTCCCCAACCCCGCCAGCGACCAGGCCACCGTCACCTCCTCCTTCGGCATCAAGGGCATTGAGGTCTATTCCCTCAAGGGCGAACTGATGGAACACTCCACCCGTGACGGCTCCACTGTGGCAACCATCAACCTCCAGCGTTATCCAGCCGGCTCCTACATCGTGCGCATCCGCACAGCCAAAGGCATCGTGGCTCGTCACTTGGAGGTGGTGAGATGATGGAACAAGGAAAATCACTAATTGGTTTTTAATAAAGTTTGCGAAGAGACCGTCTGTCAAAGGCGGTCTCTTATTTTTTCGTATCTTTGCACTATGAAAAAGACTTTGATTATTTGTGCTCTCATGGTGCTGTGCGGCTCGCTTTCGGCACAATCGGTGAAAATTTCTCAAAAGCATAACGCATTCACTTATAATGTGTATGAATATGGCGATACGAAAGACACCTCAAAAGTGTATCTGTATCAAGTGAGAAATGAAAAAGTGAAAACGAAAGGTGGAACAGGAGCGTGTGCATACTGGATTGAGTCGCAAGTGCCGCAAGGAACCTTGGTGCCTGGCTACGGCAAGGAATCAACTTTTGTGGATTTCGAAAACGACACGGTGGTGGAATATCTCGCCTATTCCGACTCGGTTTATTGTTGCGGAATGAAGCTGAGCAGGAACGACATTGAGTGGAAGGTGGAAAATTTGGAACGCAACAGGGTGCGCTACACTTGTAGCGTAAACTCTAACAAGTTGGAGTTTGTGATGGATGAGACAAGCGGTAGAAACTTTTCGCCTTTAACGCGTTATGGTTTTCTCAAGGGCGTTTTGGTGGAATTCTGGCGCAACGGTCAGCTGCAGATGGAATTGTGGAAAGCCGAAGTGCGCCAATCGGAAATTAGCGGGATTGAAGAAAAACCCATTCGTCGGGTCACCCCGCGGCAACTGAGCGCCTTGAAACAGCAACGTATGGTCATCTCCTCTCGCATCTTTGATAATGTACAGCTAAGCTGGGGAAAGGAAAACAGCCATATTGAAGGCGATGTATTTGAGACCACCCCGTTCGACAGTGTGTTGCACTTTGCCGGCGGTACCTTGGCGCTGAAACGTATGCGATTGCCTGTATTGCCCAAGCATTACCAAACTTTCATTGAACTGCATCAGCGCAGCAACGGCGATGCTTACGACCGCACAGGGTCGGTATTTGTCGTCCCTACAGGCTATCAAGGCGACTATTTCCTCAAAGGCATCGTTTCGCATCCCGACTCGCTGCCCACTTTCACAGGACGTGACGGACAACGCTATCAGGGTATGGTTGGTGTCCGACGCGATGTTGGTGAGCAGGTGTGGCGTTATCAGCCTCCTGTAGAACTGATGCGGTTTTTCACCTCCTTCGGCATCGGACACTTCAACGACCGTGTACAGTTGGAAGGGCTGGAGTGGGAAGACGAGAACTACTACAAGCAGGAGGTTACCGACCTTAGTGGGTACCTGCAGGGAGAGGTGTGGATAGGTGTCTGGATTGGCAACTACGACGGAGGCGGCCATCGGGTAACGCTGGACTTGAAGTCGTATCCAGGCGAAGAAATTTTTGACGGTCCTACGTCCGAGGGTGACGACAAACTGTGCCAGCCGCTCTTCAACACTTGCAATGTGCTGGAAATGGCAGGACAGAACTACGGAAAACTATTTGGCACAGACAGCCTACATGTAGATTTTTGGATTGAAGAGGGAGCGCATCAGCGTTTACGCTACATCTCTACGGGCCATGGAGGATGGGGCGGTGGAGACGAGTTCAACCCAAAGTCCAACAGCATCTTGATTGACGGAAAGCCTGCCTTCGTTTATACCCCTTGGCGCTGTGATTGCGGCCGTTACCGCGAATGGAATCCAGTGAGCGGCAACTTTTGGAACGGGACCTCAAGCAGCGACTACTCGCGTAGCGGGTGGTGTCCAGGAACAGCCACGCAACCGGTCTATTTCGACCTATCGGGACTCGAACCTGGAAAGCATACAATGACTATTGCCATTCCGCAGGGCGAGCCGCAAGAGGGCAGTTTCAGCCATTGGAGCGTGAGTGGTGTTATTGTCAGGTAAAAAAAGTCTTTGTGGGTCTCCGCACGGCAATAATAGAATTGTAAAAGTTTATTATCAGCAAGATAAAAATAAATTTTGCTATTTCGTAAAAAAGTAGTACTTTTGCAAATCATTTCCCGTGAGGGGAAAAACAGATGGTGGGCGTAGCTCAGCTGGTTAGAGTGCCGGATTGTGGATCCGAAGGTCGTGGGTTCGAACCCCACCTCCCACCCCAAAAGGAAGCAGAATTTCTCTGCTTCTTTTTGTTTTTTCATTATTCACAATTCACAATTCACTAATAAATCGTATCTTTGTAGCATGATTTCGAAGACCAAACTTAGGGAACTTGTTGCTTATAAGCAGCAAAAACGTTGCGACGAAGAAGACGTATTTGTTGTGGAAGGCGTGAAACTGGTTGAAGAGGCGTTGAAAGAGGGTGTGGAGGCTCTTGCCATTTGCGCCACCCACGATTGGTATGCTTCTCATTGCGATACCTTGCAAGGTCGGCAGTTGTTGGAATTGTTTGAACTTTCTGAGTCTGATTTAGAGCGTCTTAGCGGAATGCGTGCGCCCAATCAGGTGTGGATGCTGACTCGTAGAATCTCCTGCCACTATCCCGATTCCGCTCCATTGACCTTGGTGCTGGATCGAATTCAGGATCCAGGCAATATGGGTACTATTATCCGCATTGCTGACTGGTTTGGTATCCGACATTTGGTGTGCTCGCACGATACGGTTAGTTGCTACAATCCCAAAGTGGTGCAGGCTACCATGGGTGGAATTTTCCGTACTTGTGTGGAATACACCGATATTGTGGCATGGTTGAAATCATGTGGAATGCCTGTCTATGGCGCCATGCTCGACGGCAAGAATGTCTATGAAACCAAGTTGGAAACACCTGCCGCCTTGGTAATTGGCAACGAGTCGAAAGGAATCTCCGAAACTGTGGCTTCGTGCCTTACAAACCGTATTCTGATTCCCAACTACGGAGGCACCTGCGAATCGCTTAACGCCGCCGTGGCTACGGGAATCTTGTGCGCCGAATTTTGTAGAATTGATAATTGAAAAGCGACAATTCTATGAGTTGAACTGTCGTTTTATTGAATAAAATTTATTCATCATGGAAAAATTGGAATATCAAGAAGGAAGAACCGAATTGTCGTCATTTGGCGAGTTTGCCTTGATTGACCGTCTGACCGAAGGTTTCACTACCCATAACAAGTCAACAGTGAAAGGTGTGGGCGACGATTGTGCAGTGCTGGGTACGGGAAAGAATAAAATGTTGGTGACTACCAATACGTTGGTGGAAGGTGTCAATTTCGACATGATGTACACCCCCCTCAAGCATCTGGGTTACAAGGCTGTGGCTGTCAGTCTCTCGAACATCGCCGCAATGAACGGTATTCCGCGACAGGTGCTGGTAAGTGTTGCCATGAGCAATCGCTATTCTGTTGAGGCCATGGAGGAATTTTATGCTGGCATTCGCCTCTGCTGCGAACGCTACGATGTGGATTTGGTTGGCGGCGATACCTCTACCACGCGTGCCGGCTTGACTATCACGGTTACGGCTGTGGGTGAAGTTGATGAGGACAAGATAACCTATCGCAGTGGCGCCAAGTTGCACGACTTGATTTGTGTGAGCGGCGATTTGGGTAGCGCTTACAGTGGTTTGTTGGTGCTGGAACGTGAGAAGGTGACCTATCAGGCCAACCCTAATTTCCAACCCGATTTGGGTGGCTACGACTATGTGCTGGAGCGTTTCTTGAAACCCGAACCCCGCATGGATATAGTGAAATTGCTGAAAGAGAAGAATATTGTTCCGACCTCGATGATTGACGTCAGCGACGGCTTGGCAAGCGAGTTGCTGCATATCTGCAAGGAGTCGCAATGTGGTTGCGAGGTCTATGAGGAACGTCTGCCTATTGACTACCAGACTTCGCGTGTGTGCTCCGAAATGAGCCAGAATATGTTGCCCGTGAGCAACGCCCTCAACGGTGGTTCTGATTATGAGTTGCTTTTTACCATCTCGCAGTCTGATTATGAGAAAATCAAGGACTCGGAGGAGGTGCATATCATAGGACATATTACCGAAAAGGGTTCTCCCGCCGTGATGGTTACTCCGCAGAATTCTACCATCGAGTTGCGTGCCCAAGGCTGGAAGCAAGAGTAATATTTTTGTCAGTTCATTGTTCACACATCACACAATGGAAGATACTTTCAAACATAAAGGGTGGCGTATGCGTATGTGCAAGGCATTGCGCGAAAAAGGCATTACCGACGAACGGGTGTTGCAGGCAATGGAAGCCGTGCCGCGTCATTTCTTTTTGGATGCCGCTTTGGATGCGATGGCCTATGAGGACAGGGCGTTGCCGATTCTCTGCGACCAGACCATCTCGCAACCTTCCACCGTCGCCATGCAGTCGCAGTTGCTAAACTTGCAGCCTGGAATGAAAGTGTTGGAGGTGGGTACGGGCAGCGGTTACCAGACCGCAGTGCTTTGCTCTATGGGAGTGAAAGTGTTTACCATCGAACGTCAGAAAGGACTTTTCGACAAGACTCGCAAATTGTTGGATCAGCTGCACTACCGCGCCAATTGTTTTTTAGGAGACGGCTATGTGGGAACGACTGGCAAGGATTACGCTCCGTTCGACCGTATCATCATCACATGCGGTGCACCGATGATTCCCGAGGAATTGATGAAACAGCTCAAGGTGGGTGGTGTTATGGTCATTCCCGTGGGTGAGCAACAGCAGGAAATGCTGCGAATAGAAAAATTGGGTGAAAACCGTGGAGACTGGAAGATTGAGCGCTTTGGCGGTTGCCGTTTCGTCCCTATGCTCAGCGGCAAACAGTTTTAAGTGCATTGAAGGTGCAATGCTCAGAACGTGTATTATTTAGTGTGTCTGCAATGTATTGCGTCACATTCCTATTCCTGAAAGTTTTACCCGCAACAAGAATTGTTGTGGGTGCAGTTGGGGATTGTCAATAAGCAATCCTGAGTCGAA
Organism: Candidatus Colimorpha pelethequi; assembly: GCA_018064245.1. Taxonomy (GTDB): domain Bacteria; phylum Bacteroidota; class Bacteroidia; order Bacteroidales; family P3; genus Colimorpha; species Colimorpha pelethequi. Next base: position 4,798 of record JAGHVO010000030.1, on the reverse strand, counting down.
AAGATCGATGCTGACGGGCCATTGCTGTTGCAGTGTTGCCCATTCTTTTTCGGAACTTTTGTTGTGGTGTGGCTTTGCCACCACCATCATACGCATTGAGTCGTGCAAAAGAAGTGTCTGTGTGGGACTTAGTGTTTTGGATTGCAGGTGGTAGTAGTGTGCCAATTTATAGACCAGGCTACTGCTTTTGGGGTATGGGGTGGGGGGGATTTGTGCCTTTGCTTTTTTGTTGAGCTTGGCGGCAAGCACGTTGTTGTACATCTCAAACACAAAGGGTGAGTGGATGTTGTATTGAGTCTTGGCTTTCAGCAGATAGGTAATCCTGTTCATGGATGACATGTGGTATTCAACTTGCAAAGTTACATAAAATATTGTATTGCACTTTTTATTTTTTATTCTTTGTTTTTTAATTTTGGAGGAAAAATCGTACTTTTGCACCATTATTTTATCAAGGCAAATATACTTTATTCACTTTTCATAATTCACTATCATGGTCAATTCTTGTTCTCGTCGCGCTTTGGTTTCCTGGTTGTTGGGAGGCTGTATGATGGTTTTGATGCTCGTTGCTTGTGGCGGCGGCAACGACTATACGCCCAAGCCTGCCGCTTATCTTCGCATTGCTTTGCCTGAAAAAAACTATGTTCAATACGACACTACTGGACTGCCCTTTTCTTTTGAATATGCCAAGGATGCGCATATTGTGTGGAAGAAAAACACCGCCCGTGACAAATGGATTGACATCAACTATCCTTCGCTTAATGGCGTCATCTTCCTTAGCTACAAAAAAATAAAAGGTTTGGATGATTTGAAGGGTCAGGTTGACACCTCTTACCAATTGCTGAAACTGCATTTCGACTATGCGTCGGGCATGGACGAGAATCAGTTCTTCGCTCCTGGTCGCCATGTGTCGGCGACGACTTACAGCATCAAAGGACAGAATGTCGCTTCTACCTATCAGTTTTGGGCCACCGACAGCGTTTCGCATTTCTTGCGTGGCTCGCTCTATCTGAACTGCAAGCCCAACAACGACTCTCTTGCACCACTGATTGACTATCTCCAGCAGGATGTGAACCATTTGCTTGAAACACTTGAATGGAAATAATGTGGAAACCCCCAATCCTCATCCCCCAGTCACTAAGCACTAATATGGATAGAGTTTTTAAAGTTCTGCTTTTATCTTTTTTGCTGATGCCTCTTTGGACTGTGGCGCAAAATGCCGCCTATGATGAGGAGGAAATTGTGGTAAATTATAGTCAGGAAGGTCATGATGTTACGCTGACGGGTACGTTGACGATTCCGAACAATACTGTTGCCAAGCAAAAGCGTTTCCCCGCAGTGGTGTTGGTGTCGGGCAGTGGTCAGCAGGACCGCGACGAGACGCTGATGGGCCACAAACCTTTTCGCGCCATTGCCGAGTATTTCGCCCAACAGGGCATCGCTACGTTGCGCTACGACGATCGTGGCGTGGGCGGCTCAAAGGGGGATTTGGAGACAGCTACTACCTACGACTTTGCCGATGATGCCGAGGCGATGTTCATGGAGCTGCGCAAGCATCCCAAGATAGATCCCAAGCGTGTGGGAATTGTAGGCCATAGCGAAGGTGGCGCAATCGCGCCAATGATTGCGGCGCGCAACAAGAAGGTCTCTTTTGTGGTGATGCTGGCGGGACAAGGTTGTACAGGTGCCGAAGTGTTGTTGCAACAAAACCGTGCCATTTTCCAGCTCAAAGGCATTGCGGACAGTTTGATAGATGTGCGCATTCGTTGTATGGAAGCCTATTTTGATGCCATGAAGCGCATTGCGCCGGAGCAATATGATTCCGTGTTCAAGTCCATCGCCAATACGTATGCTGGACACCTCACGAAAAAGCAACGTCGCACTGTCGGAGTGTTGGGTGGCGATGCCTATCTTTTTGCGCAGCAGTTTCGGACAACTCCTTGGTGGCGCGCGTTTATTTTGATGGATCCTGCCGATTATCTTCCTAAGGTGAAATGTCCCATTCTCGCGTTGAATGGAGATAAAGACTGTCAGGTGATTGCCGAACCCAACCTCGATGCCATCAAGCGGCTTGCAAAGAAATCCAAGCTGACCACGCATCTCTTCCCCGACAAAAACCACCTCTTCCAGACTTGCACCACAGGCGCAGTGGAGGAATATTCCACTTTGTCGGAAGATATCGCTCCCGATGTGCTGGAACTGATGACAAAATGGATTTTGGGAATTTGATGATTGGAAATTGACAATTCGTTATTTTCGTTTGTCAAATCGTAAATTGCTCCCGTCTAAATCACTTTTTTTTCGTATCTTTGCATTTCCTAAGATAGGTGTGGTTTTTGTGCTCTTGTTTGAGTCAGGAACCTCATTCTTATGTATTTATAAATCAATAAATAAACAAAATAAAGAGTTATGTCAAAGTTACTTTTGCTGGGCGATGAAGCTATTGCACAAGCTTTTATCGATGCAGGTGGTAGCGCTATCAACAGCTATCCCGGAACCCCTTCCACTCAGATTACTGAATACGTGATTAAATCCAAAGAAGCCAAGGAAAAAGGTGTTGTCGCCAACTGGTGCGCCAACGAGAAGACCGCTCTTGAAGCTTCTATCGGCGTTGCCTATACCGGCAAACGCGCCATGACTTGTATGAAGCATGTCGGCCTCAATGTCTGCGGTGACCCCTTCATGAATGCTGCCATTATCGGCACCAAGGGCGTTTTGATTGTTGTTGCTGACGATCCTTCCATGTTCTCCTCTCAGGACGAGCAGGACAGCCGCTTCTACGGCCACTGGGCTATGATCCCAATGCTTGAGCCTTCAAACCAGCAGGAAGCTTACGATATGGTGTTCTTCGGCTACGAATTGAGCGAAAAACTCGGTACCCCCGTATTGTATCGTATTCCTACCCGTTTGGCTCACAGCCGTGCTGGTGTTGAGCGCAAACCCGCTCTGCCTCAGAATCCTATCACTTATCCTACCGACCCCAAGAGCTTCGTATTGCTCCCCGTCAACGCTAAGCGTCTCTATCGCGACCTTATCGACAAGCAGCCCGCTTTCACCAAGGCCAGCGAGGAAAGTGGCTACAACAAGTATATCGACGGTACCGACAAGAAACTCGGTATCATCACCACGGGTATCGCTTACAACTACCTGCTCGAAAACTTCGCAGGTGGCAAGTGCCCTTATCCTGTCGTCAAGATTACCCAATATCCTCTGCCTTTCAACATGCTCAACAAGCTTTATGACGAATGCGACGAAATCCTCGTACTCGAAGATGGTCAGCCTTTCGTTGAAGAGCAGATTAAGGGTTTCCTCGGCAAGGGCAAGAAAGTCATGGGCCGTTTGGACGAGACCATCCGTCGCGATGGCGAGTTGAACGCTGAAAAGGTTGCCAAGGCTCTCGGCCTTAAGGTTGAGAATGGTCCTGCCGTTCCCGAAGTTGTCACCAACCGTCCTCCCGCACTCTGCCAGGGTTGTCCCCACGTTGACAGCTACGAAGCAGTTGTTGAGGTTATGAAGAAATACGAGCACGGTCGCGTGTTCGGCGATATTGGATGCTACACCCTCGGTTTCAATATGGGTGCCATCAACACCACCGTCTGCATGGGCGCTTCCATTACTATGGCAAAGGGTGCCAGCGAGATGGGCATCTTCCCCTCTATCGCTGTTATCGGTGATGGTACTTTCGGCCACAGCGGTATGACTGGTCTTTTGGACTGCGTAAACGAGAAGGCTAATGTCATTGTCATGATTCTCGACAACGACATCACCGCAATGACTGGTGGTCAGCCCTCTAGCGCCAACAAGAAACTCCATAATATCTGCATTGGTCTTGGCGTTGATCCCGCTCACATCCGTACTATCGAGCCTTTGAAGAAGAACCACGACGAATTTGTCAAGATTCTCGAAGAGGAAATCGCTTACAACGGTGTCAGTGTCATCATTCCGCAGCGTACCTGCCTTGTTGAACTCAAGAAACATCTGAAGAAATAATTTCAACAATTCAGATGTTCAGATATTTAGATGTTCAGACTCTGATAATCTGATAATCTGCAAATCTGATAATCTGCAAATCTGTAAATCTGATAAATAGAATCATCATGAAAAAAGACATCATACTTTGTGGCGTAGGCGGTGACGGTATCGTTTCCGTAGCCAAAATCATCAGCGATGCAGCCCTCAACTTGGGTATGTACGTAAAACAGAGTGAAATCCACGGTATGTCGCAGCGTGGTGGTAGCGTGTTCTCGCACCTCCGCATCAGCAGCGATCCTATCTTCGCCGATGTCATCCCCGAAGGTAAGGCCGACATCATCCTCAGCTCCGAACCTATGGAAGCTTTGCGCTACCTGCCGTTCCTCGCTCCTGAAGGATGGGTAATCACCAACAGCGATCCTTTCATCAATATCAAGAACTATCCTGAAATTGAGAAGATCAACGCTGAGTTGAAGAAACTCAAACATTGTGTCAGCTTCAACGCAAACGAGATTGCCAAGCAACTCCATGCACGTGGAAACATGGTGCTCCTCGGTGCCGCCGCTCCTTATCTGGAGATTGAGTTCGCCGAACTCGAGAAGGCTATCCAGAGCATTTTCGGCCGCAAGGGCGAAGAGGTGGTCAACACCAATATCGCTGCCATCCGCGCCGGTCGCGATGCAAAATAATGAATAATAGCTTGAATACGGGGGCGGCGCGGAATTTGGAGCACCCCCCCGCGTTTTTTAATTTTTGGGGGGGGGGAATTTGTATTTTTTATTATTTTTTTTTGATTAATATTTTTTTATTTTCCCTGTAATTTTAAAAA
>JAGHVO010000023.1 GCA_018064245.1 Candidatus Colimorpha pelethequi | reverse complement strand
ATATAATAAAGTAAAATCAATAATAATTTTAAACAGTGTGAACGACAAGCAGATATACGACACTCGACCGACAGCAGAAAACAACGGTTCCATCGCCAACCTACTCAGAGGCGCAAAGTCAAAATATGCACAAGAAAATGTTAGAAAAAACACATTCATTTCCCTCTATTGAACAGTGTTTCGAGAAGATTTTCGCCCAAATCAGCCACCAACAAGTTACAATGAAGAGGAAAAGCACAAGTTGATTTTTCAAAGAAAAAAAACTTCACTTTCGACACATTTTGTAAACCACATTTTGTTCACTAAAAATCCATTTCCGTGATTTTTGGGACATTAGAAAGAACTCCCGAAAGAATACCATCTGCAAAACAGCACATTAAAACAAATAATTGATTTTTAATAAATTACAACACAATTTCATAATATTTAATACAATTTCAACCAATTAATGAAATAGTCATTTGAACCTAAAAAAAAGGAAAAAAGAATACATTTTTTTCAAAAATTCCAAAAAAAATTCGTAAATTATAGACAAATCACAAAGAAACAACAAAAATCAATCACATATTTTTCAATATATTACAAAAAGTATTTGACAATAACGATGCAAAAATCGCTTTTTGCTTTAATAAAAAAAGTTCATATATGCAAATTAATTTTTAATCACACCGACTGATATTTTTCTTGCACTTTTGCATCGTAAAGACAAAAACACACGAAACAAGTAAGTATTCCACAATCACATCATTAGAGTAGATATTATGGAGAAAGATTACAAAACTGTATGGGCTAACTGTCTAAACATCATCAAAGACAATTTAGGCAAGGAGAACGAGCAAGTTTACCACACTTGGTTTGAACCCATCGTGCCCGTCCAGCTGGAAGATAGCGTATTGACGATACAAGTACCCAGTCAGTTCTTTTACGAATGGCTCGAGCAGCATTTCATCGATTTGCTGAAGCAGACAATCCGTCGAGAATTGGGACCTTCAGGCATGCTGAAATACAGCATCGTCATGGATCAAAGCATCTCCGACGCCCCCATCCTCACAAAGTTGCCATCAACAGGAACCCGCCAGCTCACCAACAATCGTTCACAAGAAATACCTTTTGACTTGAACAGAGAAGGAAACCACGATTTTGCCAACCCATTCATCATTCCCGGCATCAAAAAGGTGAAGGTGAACTCACAACTCAGCGAGTCTTATACGTTGGAGAATTTTGTCGAAGGAGACTGCAACCGCTTGGCACGCGCCGCCGGATATGCCGTGGCCGACAACCCTGGCAAAACCGCTTTCAATCCTTTGTTGCTCCATGGTAGCGTAGGTTTGGGCAAGACACATCTTGCAAATGCCATTGGACTAAAGACCAAGGAAATGCACCCCGACAAGACGGTCTTGTACGTCACTTCTGAGCAATTCATGCAGCAATATGCCGACGCCGGCAAGAACAAGACCACCAACGACTTCATTCATTTCTATGAGATGATTGACGTCTTGATTATCGACGACATCCAATTTTGGGCAAACAAGGCGCCAGGAACGCAAGAGGCATTCTTCCACATCTTCAACTACTTGCACCAGCGCAACAACCAAATCATCATCACCTCCGACAAGAGTCCGAGCGAGATGTCGGGTTTGGAGCCGCGCCTGCTTTCACGTTTGAAATGGGGACTTTCCGCCGACCTGCAGGCTCCCGACGTCGAGACCAGAATAAACATTCTGAAGCGCAAATTGGAGAACGACGGTATTGAGATGCCTTACAACGTAATTGAATACATCGCTTACAACATCAACACCAACGTCCGCGAACTTGAAGGCGCATTGGTTTCATTGGTGGCCCAGTCTTCACTCAACCGCAAGCAAATCACGCTCGACCTCGCCAAGCAGATGATTGACAAATTTGTGAAGAACACCTCTCGCGAAATCACCATCGACTACATCCAGAAGGTCGTATGCGACTACTTCAACCTGCCCATCGACAGCATCCAGTCGCGCACCCGCAAGAGAGAGATTGTCCAGGCACGCCAGCTGGCAATGTATTTCGCCAAGAAGATGACCAAATCTTCACTCGCCATCATCGGTCTCCAATGCGGAAACAAGGACCACGCAACGGTACTTCATGCTTGCAAAACCGTTTCCAACCTCACCGAAACCGACAAGCAATTCCGCTATTGGGTAGAAGACCTTGAGAAGAAATTCAAGGAATAGAACTGCTATTCCACCGATTTGACAATTAAATCTCAACAACATACATTATGGGAAAAGTTGCATTCAAACCGGGAACAATGATCTACCCGCTGCCAGCAGTGATGGTTAGTTGCGGCGACGCTCCCGAGAATTACAACATACTTACCGTAGCATGGACGGGCACTATATGCAGTGACCCGCCCTTGTGCTATATATCGGTACGCAAAGAGCGCCATTCGCACGCTATCATTTCACGCACCAAAGAATTTGTAATCAACATCACCACCGAGAATCTCGCCAAAGCGACCGACTGGTGCGGCGTAAAAAGCGGCAGGGAGTTCGACAAGTTCAAAGAGATGCACCTCACGCCAGAGCAAGGGCAAATCGTAAAGGCGCCCCTTATCGCCGAATCGCCACTGAACATCGAATGCCAGGTTGTGGAAATCAAGGAACTCGGCAGTCACGACATGTTCATCGCCAAGGTTGTAGCCGTTGACGCCGAAGAGCAACTCATCGATAAAGGCACTGGCGCTTTCCAACTCAATCACGCCTCGCCCCTCGCCTTCTCACATGGCAAATACTACGGACTCGGAGAGAAAATCGGTGGGTTCGGCTTCAGCGTCAAGAAAAGCAAGAAATGAATGGTAAATTGAATCCCAACAAACTATTCATTTTCTTTTTTAATCGTTTTCGACAAGTCAAAAACAGTTGTATTCTGCCAAGACAAAAACGGCTGAATTAATTCGAACTTTAAATCGCATTTAACCATGAATATCGTTTGTGTAGAGCCTTTAGGCATCAGTCAGGAACATTTTGAGACTTTGAAAAAGGACTTTTCCTCCAAAGGACATCATTTTTCCTATTATATGGATCGCAAAGAAGACGAAGCGACCCTCATAGAGCGCATGCACGACAGCGAAGTTGCCATCATCTCCAACATCAAGCTGTCCTCCAACGTACTGTCGAAGTGTCCTAAACTGCAATACCTCTCGGTGGGATTCACAGGCCTCGACCATATCGACCTCGCCTACTGCCGTGAGCACGGAATTACCGTTCAAAACGCCGCCGGTTACTCCACCACCGCCGTTAGCGAACTCGCTATCGGACTGATGCTCGACGTCTATCGCCACATCACCGCACTCGACGGCACCATCCGCAACGGAGGCAGCCGCGGTGCCTTCTTGGGCAGAGAACTAAAAGGCAAGACCGTAGGCGTTGTCGGCACGGGAGCCATCGGCACCGCCACCATCAAGTTGCTGCTTGCTTTCGGCTGCAAAGTAATCGCCTACAACCGCAGCGAGCACGAGGAAGTGAAGCAACTTGGCGTAAACTACACCGACCTCAACAGCCTCATGCAACAGAGCGACATCGTTACGTTGCATGTGCCACTCAACGCAGAGACGCATCATCTTATTGGGAAAGAGCAACTTTCTTTGATGAAATCCACAGCAATACTCGTCAACACGGCTCGCGGCAACGTGGTGGACATTGACGCTTTGGCAGAAATGCTCCAGCAAGGGAAAATCGCAGGAGCCGGCATCGACGTATATGAAACAGAGCCGCCTTTGGCAACCGATCACCCTTTGCTCCACGCGCCAAACTGCGTGTGCGTCCCTCACGTTGGCTACGCCTCCCGCGAAGCTTTCGACATTCGCGCCGACATTGTGATGGACCATGTGAACGATTTTCTCAACAGCAAATAACATTTTCGATGAAACGGATTCTCATCTTACTTCTTGTCCTGGCTGGACTCCAAACCATAGCGGCTCCTGTAAACAAGAAAGAAGCGCAGCAGCTCGGACACGCCTATCTCTTGAATAACAACGTCATCAAGAGCAATTCCACACTCACACTTTCCGAAACCTACAAACAAGACGGAGTGGAGTGCTTCTATGTTTTTGATATTGACAACGAAGGTTTTGTACTTGTGAGCGCCGACGACTACGCCACTCCAATCTTGGGCTATTCGTTGAATGGGAAATTCAGTCGAAACAACATACCGGAGAACCTCGCCTGGTGGCTTGAAAGCTACGCCTCCGCCATTGCCGACGGAGTAAAAAGCCAACGTCAATCCGACCCATTGACACAAAAACAGTGGGCCGCGCTTCGCAACGACGAACCCGCCAGCAAGTCAGCCACAAAATCCGTTTCCGCACTACTCACCAGCACCTGGTCACAAGGCTACGGCTACAACGCCTACTGTCCCACTTACGAAGGACAGAACGTTGTGGTGGGATGCGTCGCCACAGCCATGGCACAGATTATGCGCTATCACGGCTACCCCACCCACGGATTCGGCTCCAAGAGCTACGTTCACAACTACTACGGAATGCTTTCGGCCGACTTTTTCAACGCCACCTACGACTTTTCTTTGATGCCCGACGAAGTCACTTGGGAATCTTCCTCCGCTGAAATCGATGCCACCTCACTGTTTTGCTACCACTGCGGCGTGTCGGTTTCGATGGAATACGAGAACCCAGGCCATCCCTCTGGAAGCGGCGCCTTTATGAATAAAGTCGCCAAAGCATTGGAATATTTCGGCTACTACGACGCCGAACTTCGCTACCCCGATGAAGACTCCGTATGGAAAGCACGTCTCTGCAACGAACTCGACCACGGCAGACCTATACTTTATTCCGGCGCCAGTGGTAGCGCAGGCGCACACGCTTTTGTTTGCGACGGTTACGGAAACGGCGGCGAAATGTTCCACTTCAACTGGGGTTGGGGCGGCTACGGCGATGGATTCTATTCCTTGACCACAATGCAAGGTTTCACCTCTAACCAAGAAGCCGTGCTCAACATCATTCCTTCCGGATTCAACTCCCACACCGACGTCATCTACATCGCCAGCGACGGCACGGGCGACGGATCTTCGTGGGATCAGGCAAGCAACAACCTCGCCACTGCCGCAAAACATGTGGCTCCCGAAATCGAAAAACCCATTTGGGTGAAAGCGGGAACATATTACGGCGACACCACTCAAGAGACTTTCATCGAATTGGAAGAAGGCATCAGCCTCTACGGAGGATTTACAGGAACAGAGACTGAAGAAAGTCAACGTGACCCACGAGCCAACATCACCATCCTTGACGGACAAAACCGCCAACGCGTCGTCTATGCCGAAGGCGCACACCAAACCATCGGCGGCACGACTCGCATTCATGGATTTACCATCCAAAACGGCTTTTCCGATGAAGGAAGTGCGCTCTACGCCTACGGCAAAGTGGATTGCGCCGACCTGACCATCGTTGACAACCACAGCATTGTCGAAGCGCCCGTATTGCTGCTCGACCTTGCCACGCTCTTGCGCAGCAAGGTGATGAACAACCAATGCGATTCGTTTCCTTCGGCAGTATATGTCCGCAAATGCAATGTCAAGCAATGTCTTATTGCCGACAACAACTGCGGCGGCGTCACCCTTACAAACGGCGCCACAATTTTGCAAAGCGACATAGTGGAGAACAACGGCACGGGAATCATCGCCAAGGGCAACCGCAGCACCGTTAGCGGCAGCATCATCTGGGGCAACCAACAACTGATGGAATGTGACAGCACCAACATTCCCAATTTCAAATACAGCGCCTTGGACAGCGACACGCTCGTTGCAGGAACCGACAACATTCAACTCAACTCCAACAACGAAGGTGACGCAACATTGCCTGGTCCAAAGTTCCTTGCCGCAGGTTCCGACTGGCACTTGCAAGAAGGCTCTCCGTGCATCGACAATGGCGACCCTCAAACCAACGCACAGAACAACAAAGACCTCGACGGCAACTACCGATACGAGAACGGTCGCGCCGACATGGGTTGTTACGAAAGCAACTTCGTAGGCATTCTTTCTCCCTCCGAGACAACATTGAACATCTACCCCAACCCCACAATGGGATGGATTATTCTAAATGCACAAGTCGGCGAGACTTTGCAAATTCTCGACCCAATGGGAAGAATTGTGATGCAACGCTGCATCACCGCAGAAAACACCACACTCGACCTCTCACAACTAACTAAAGGCATCTACCTCGTCCGCTGCGGAGAAAGAACAAGCAAACTGGTAGTACGGTAATATCAAACGGTTTCATTTGAAACAAAAAAGGGAGGCACCTTTTCGGGTGCCTCCCTTTTTGTATTGTTGTGAATGATTATTTCACGGGATGGTCGGCGTGGAATTTTTCGAGACGTTCCTTCAAGTCGGGGAACTGGTCGCGCTGAACCAAAGCCACGCAGGCGCGGATGCCTTCGCGGGTGCTGCCGGTAATGTCCAAAGAAATGGCGCTGATGCCGTAGCGGATAAGTTCGTTGAGCAAGTCGATGCCCTTGAAGCCAGGATAGCAGAAAGTGAAATAGAAACCATCGCCGATGTTCTCGCCCATATCCTTGTCGTAAACGATATAGAAACCGTTGTCGGTGAAGAGTTTCTTCATCACGTTGGCCTTTTCGCCGTAGTCCTTGATGTCCTTGACGAAGTTGTAGGTACCCTCGTTGGCGCCCTTGAGCATGGCAGCCATAGCGTACTGAACGGAGTGTGCCGTACCAGAGCTGAGGCAGTAGAGCGTACCGAAAATCAAAGCGCGGCCGAGCTGGGTCTGGCTATAGTAGCGAGCCAAATCAGGACATTCCTTGTTGTAGAGTTTCGGGCTGCAGATCATCATTGCAATACGTTCGCCAGCATAGCTGAAGGACTTGGAGCCAGAAATCATGAGGACATAGTTGTCGGTATATTTAGCGACGGTGGGCTGGAAAGGAGCCTGACCAGGAACAGAATAGTCCTTGCGGAAGTCCATCAAGAAATAAGCGTCGTCTTCGAGAACAACAACACCGTACTTGTTAGCCATCTCGCCGATAATCTGCAATTCGTGTTCGGTGAAGCAGAACCAAGCGGGGTTGTTGGGGCTGGAATAGATAAGGCAAGCCACATCGCCGTCGCGGAGTTCCTCTTCGAGTTTGTCGCGCAATTTGTCGCCACGGTAGTCATAGACATCGAAAGTCTTCATAGGGATGCCGAGGACACGGCACTGCTGTTTCTGGACGGGGAAACCGGGATCGATGAAGAGGACCTTGGTCTTCTTGGCATCGTAGCGGGTGAGCGTCAAGAAACTTGCGAAACCAGCCTGCATGGAACCAACGGTAGGAACGCAACAGTCGGGAGTGACGTCGATGTCGAGGAAATTCTTCACGAAACGGGCAGCCTCAGTCTTGAAATCGGCGGTACCGTAGATTTCGGGATAGATGGAAGCGACACCACGTTCGAGAGCCTCAATCTGAGCACGGACGCCCACCTGAGCGGCGGGAAGGCCAGGAATACCCATCTCCATTTTCACGAAGCGGATACCGGTTTCTTTCTCAACGTCCTGAATCATTTTACGCATCTCGCGGATGGATGCCTTACCAGGGTTGCTGATTTTGTTGGCGTTGGCGACCTTGTCGATCACCTCTTTCTGTATAGGGATTTGAGTCATGATGATATATTTTTGTTAAGTTTTAAGTTTACAGTTTTAAGTTTTAAGATATCAATCGCTTTAAAGCACTAAATTATTTGCAGTTTTAAGTTTTAAGCCAAGTCAGGCCACAATTCGCCACGCACTATTTCGTATTAAAATTCGTCAATTTCGACACATTGATAGGACTAACATCCTTGATAATCATATAAACAGCCTTTTGTTCCTCAGGAGGCGCCGGCGTGAAGATGGAAACGATTTCGGCAATTTTTACATCAATAAACTGTTGCGTAGCAAGCAGATTGGCACGCACCTGATGCACTTCCTGCACCAGCTGCAACGCCTGTATGATATTCTGTCGTGCCTGAGGTTGGTCCTTAGTCATCATGTCGAGCCCCATTCGGTGGTAAAGATAGTAGGCCTGATGCAGCTTTTCGTAAGCGGCGTTGGCATGGTTTTCCATAAACCAATAGCGCGCCTTCTGGCCAGAATAAGAGTTCCAACCTTTGGCATTTGCGCCCGATCCGTCTGCCGTTTGACAGATGACTTGCGCAACCTCGTAGAAAGGTTGCCCGCCGTTAAGAGCAAATGAATCAAAATAATAACCCAACATGATATAGGCATAGAATGCTATCGTGGAAGAAAGATTCCCATAAAACGTGTTCACGTCAAAATCCAACGGCTGACTTTCGATATAGGAGAATTCGAAATCGCCCGACTCGATATAATTGAACAGACCAGATGTGTAATTGCTGTTATAGACGGGGCGACGCAACTGAATCTGAATCTGTCCGATGAAGTCCGTAGCCGATGTCTGCGAGTTTAGAATAATGCTGAGCGAACAGTCAATCTTTTCCGTCTGATCCAACTCGAGATTAGTCCAGCGACGAGAGTTGATAAAATCCTCAACAGCTTGTTTCATAGACTCATATACTTTCTTGTCACCCGAGCTGTATTGTTGCGTAGTGGTCATTAGTTTCTGATAGTTGACTTGCACGGCACAATGGAATTCCTGCGCGCTTAGCGGCGCAAGAACCATGAAAGACAATACTATAAGAAACAATCTACGCATAATAATCTTGCAAAGATACGAAATTATTTACAGTTTTAAGTTTACAGTTTTAAGTTTTAAGATATCAATCGCTTTTGGAGTTCTTGGTATCCTGCCGACGAGCGACTTTCAACACATTGCGATCTAAAGTAACAACCACCGACATTCGCAAGGCTTCCACACTGACGGCGAAATTGCCATCTTTGCAATTGGAAACAATGGTCCCCTCCATTCCTGCAAAATCGCCTTCTTGGACAACAACCCTGGCGCCCCGCTTCAAATGGGCAGTCTCATAAACATACAAATCCGACGCACTCTGTTCCAATTTCCGAATCATCTCGATCTGACTTTCGGGAACAATGGAATATTTGTCGCCAAACTTTACAATAGTGACAATGCCAGCCGTTTCCCTGACTATCATCTCGGTTTTTCGGCACATCTTCACGAAAAGATACGAACGGAACATCGGAACCGACACCATCTTGACACGGTCCGACCAATGGTGTTTTTCCAATCGGACGGGCAGATAAGTTTCAATGCCTTGATCGACAAGTCGCTGCGAAACAATCTTTTCCGCCCGAGTGCGCGTATATACAGCCACCCACTGAGGGTTTTCTGACATCATAACAATGTTTTTTTATATAACGCAAAACAAAAAAAATAATTGCATTTTCCAACGAAAAAGAGTCGTTGCACCGTGGCAGACAGCGTCACGTTTCTACATCATTTTCTATGCGGGAATTGTGACAGAGTGAAAAACAGCAAGATGCCGAAGAAAGACACAAAGCGTTGAAAAGTCTTTTTTCATCATTATTGACAGTGCTAATATGCGACGTGGAATTATTCGATGCCACCTTTATAATTTGTTAATAAAATAGAGGCTTCGAGATGGGAGAAAAAGAGTTTTTTTTCGTATCTTTGCAACTTAATTATTAAGGCAGAAATCATGAGCGAAGAAAACATCAAACAAGAAAACTATAGCGCAAATAATATCACCGTACTTGAAGGTCTGGAGGCAGTACGCGTACGTCCCGCCATGTATATCGGCGACGTGAACTTTCGCGGACTGCACCATTTGGTGTATGAAGTGGTGGACAATTCCATTGACGAGGCTTTGGCAGGCCACTGCGACAAGATATACGTCACCATCAACGAAGACAACTCCATTTCCGTTGAGGACAACGGCCGTGGCATTCCCGTGGACATGCACGAAAAGGAGCATCGCTCCGCACTCGAAGTGGTAATGACCGTGCTACATGCCGGCGGCAAGTTCGACAAGGGCAGCTACAAGGTCAGCGGCGGTTTGCACGGCGTAGGTGTTTCTTGCGTCAACGCACTCTCCGACCACATGACCGCCGAGGTCTATCGTGACGGCAAAATCTATCGTCAGGAATACTCGCGCGGACTTCCCCTCTACCCCGTAAAAATCGTTGGCGAGACCGAGAAACGAGGCACACGCATCACTTTCCACCCCGACCCCACCATCTTCACCGTCACCGAATACGACTACTCCACCTTGGAGAACCGTATCCGTGAGCTCGCCTACCTGAACAAAGGCATCGAACTCAACCTCGAAGACCTGCGTCCTTTGGACGACGGCACCACGCAGAAGCACCAATTCCTCAGTGAGAACGGTCTGCGCGATTTCTTGGGATATCTGGACCAAAACCGCGAATGTTTGATGCCAGAGCCTATCTATATGGAAGGCGAACGCCAAGGCATTCCCATCGAGATTGCTTTGCAGTACAACAAATCTTTCAGCGAGAATCTTCACTCCTACGTCAACAATATCAACACCCACGAAGGCGGTACACACCTTTCGGGCTTTCGCAGCGGCCTCACCCGCACCTTGAAAAACTATGCCGAAGCCAACAATCTGTTGCTCGCCAAGCCCAAATCAAAGGAAAAGATTGAAATCTCTCCCGACGACTTCCGCGAAGGCCTCACCGCCGTCATCTCCGTAAAGGTAGCCGAGCCTCAGTTTGAGGGTCAGACAAAGACCAAACTCGGCAACACCGAGGTTCGTGGCGCCGTTGACAAAGCCGTGAGCGAGATGTTGGAGAACTATCTTGAAGAGCACCCCAACGAAGCTCGCGTGATTGTTGACAAGGTTGTATTAGCCGCAAAAGCCCGTATCGCAGCCCGACAGGCTCGCGAAAGCGTACAGCGCAGCACCGCATTCAGCAGCGCCGGACTTCCAGGAAAACTGGCCGACTGTTCCGACAATGATCCTAGCATGTGCGAGATTTACTTCGTTGAGGGAGATTCCGCAGGCGGATCTGCAAAGCAAGGCCGCAACCGTCGTTTCCAAGCCATCCTGCCTTTGCGCGGCAAGATTCTCAACGTTGAAAAAGCCAACCAAAACCGAGCTTTCGACAGCGAAGAAATCCGCAACATCTACACCGCTCTTGGCGTACACAAAGGCACTGCCGACGATCCCAAGGCATTGAACATCGACAAACTGCGCTACCACAAAATCATCATCATGACCGATGCCGATGTCGATGGCGCACACATCGACACTTTGATGCTGACTTTCTTCTTCCGCTATATGCCCGAACTTATCGAGAATGGCTACGTTTATCTCGCAACGCCTCCTCTATATCTTGTTCAGAAGGCAAAACGCCGCATCTACTGCTGGTCCGAAGAAGAGCGTATCGCCGCATTGGCGGAAGTCGGAGACAAGGGTATCCACGTTCAGCGATACAAAGGTTTGGGTGAAATGAATCCCGAACAGTTGTGGGAAACCACAATGGATCCCGAAAACCGCCAGCTGCGTCAGGTAACCATCGAAAACGCCGCTTCGGCCGACTATATCTTCAGCATGCTGATGGGCGACGACGTACCTCCTCGCAGAGAGTTTATTGAGAAGAACGCCACCTACGCAAACATCGACGCTTAATCCTTTTTAGTTAGAGTTACGACCCCAGTCACTTGTCACTAATCACTATTCATCTATAATAATATGAAAAGAAACCTTTTATTGATAAGCAATTCCACCATGCGTGGCGACGCCTACCTTGGATGGTGCAAAGATATGGTTGCAGAATTCTGCAAACGTCACAAGGTGAAACGCGTATTGTTTGTTCCTTACGCAGGCGTAAGCCTTTCCGATGGCGGACTGGAAGCCAGCTACAATGCCTACGAGGCAAAGGTGAAGGCAGTCTATGCCGAATTTGGCGTAGAACTCTACAGCGTACATCATGAGAACGACCCCGTAAAGGCGGTCTATGAGGCAGAATGTGTAGCCGTTGGCGGAGGCAACACCTTCCACCTTGTGCGTGAGTTGCATCGCCAGGGACTCATGCAAGCCATCAACCGTCGTACCATGAGCGGAATGCCCTATATGGGATGGAGTGCCGGCAGCAACGTGGCAGGTCCCACGCTCTGCACCACCAACGATATGCCCATCGTCGAGCCCGCATCGTTCGACTGCATGAACCTCGTTCCTTTCCAGATCAATCCCCACTACACCGATTTCTTCGATCCCAAGCACGGCGGAGAGACTCGTGACGACCGTCTGAAGGAATACATCATGGTTAACCCCGACGCTACCGTAGCAGCTATCCGAGAAGCCACCGCATTGTTGCTTGAAGGAGGCAAGTTGCGTCTTATCGGCCGCGACAACAAGATGAAAGTGTTCCACACCAACATGGCAAACACCAAAGAATACGGATTGGAAGACGACATCAACTTCTTGATGAAATAACAATACGCAACCAACAAAACGGGCAAGATGGAAGCATTCACCTTGCCCATTTCTTATATAAACAACTAATACACAATATCTATGAAATGGTTCTTGAAATGCATAAGGCAATATGCAGACTTTAAAGGGCGCGCCCGGCGGAAAGAGTTTTGGTGGTTTACGCTCATCAATTACATTATTTGCCTGATATTAACGTTTATCTGGATTTTCACAACCGACGCGAATGGCATCTTCTTGAATCCAGCTTTGTACATTATACTTGCATATTGTTTGGCGATTTTCGTTCCAACCCTTTCCGTAATGGTGCGCCGTTTGCACGATATCGGACGTTCGGGGTTGTGGTGTCTATATATGATGATAGCACAATTTGTTTTCTCCTTTATTTCCGCAATAGGCAATGCATCAGGAAACACATTATCATTGGCAACGCTTATCGGCGGTATCGGCGAGATTTGTGTTTTCATATGGATGCTCGTATGGTTTTTCACCGACTCTCAACAAGGCGAAAACGAATGGGGTCCCAATCCGAAAGGCGAAGGCAATGCTGTAACAGAAAGCGATGATTCCAATACAATTAAGGAAGACCATCAATCATTATAATTGAACAACATTGATATATAGAGTGGGGGGGGGGGGGGGGGGGGGGGGGGGGGGCCGGCCCGGATAAGTGAAGAAAAAAAAAATATTAATGTCAAAGGAAAACAAAAACAGCATGAAGCTAAG
>JAGHVO010000021.1 GCA_018064245.1 Candidatus Colimorpha pelethequi | reverse complement strand
GTTGCCATCTGCTTGAGCATATCGTCCTCCATCCGCCCCCTCTTACCCGCGTACCGATTCACGATGTCATAATGATTCTCCACCATCTGCCCGTTCCAATTGAACACCGAATGGTGATGATGGCTGTAGTCAATCGCAATGGCAGGGTAGATGCTCTCTCTAACCACTTCCAGAAGGGGTGGCATTATTGGTATCACGCTGGTCAAAAGGACTACGGATTACAACGCCAAAGCGTCCTTGAATGGTTTCAAATCGAAATACATCAGTCGTGTCTCGTCATCCCTGTCGCTTTCCGTGAAGAACGAAAAACCGCATTTCAAATAGAACCCGATGGCATCTTTATGTGCATCAACGGTAAGGAAACGGCAGCCGGTCTTGTTGCTGCGGACGAAAAGGAATTTGACATAATCGATGATCTCTCTTCCGACTCCCTGTCCAGAGATGTCCTTTTGCGTTCCCAAACGACCGATTTTCACAGCCGGATAACTCTTGAGACGTTTGTGATTGTTGATTTTCCTGTTAAGCCGGTTCCACGAAGTCTTGTCGTCCCCTGGCAAATAGGCCAGTTTGTCATTAAGAAGACAAAAATAACTCAGTATTCTGTTGTCCGCAACGGCAAGATACGTTACAGCCAAAAGACCATTCTGATAATCAATTGAATCCTCAACAAGAAAATTGTTGATATCCTCGTTCCCACAGTCAAAGCCCTTCAATTCCGTATCAGGCTTCAAACGTACTATTTCGTAATTCATCGCCATACGCCTACACCAATTCCGAGCATTTTGAGAGCTTCTCGTAAACGGCCAAAGCACGTTCTACCTCCTCTTTCGTAACAGCACGCGGATGTTCCACCGAGTATGCAAAATGCTCAGCATCAGAACCCGTAAGTATTGGCGTTTCTTTAATTGGTTTTGCCATATCTGTATAAATTAAAATTTAGTTTTAACCTGCAAAATTACAACTTTTTTCCGACCAGGAAGCCAATTCCAAGAAAAATCTTTACACTTTAACAATTCTTAACCTCGCTAGTTTTTCGTTATCAGAACTTGTGGTGAGCGAAGTCGAACCATCGTCATCGTAGCGAAGCGTATCGTTTACTTGTGGTGAGCTTAGTTTACCCTGAGTCCCCATTGCGGCCAACCGCAAACGAAATGCGATAATAACATGCGGCCTTCGGCATCGGCTTCGCCTCAGCCTTCGGCCTGAAGTTACCTTTGGATGGCACAGAACCCCACCTCTGTGTGCCTGACCAGTAAGAATTCTATGCGAAATACTTGCAAATGTGACGAAAAAAGATTAGTTTTGAAGTCGCCCATGCAAGTAAACCTCTCGACTTAATAGGTCATGCAAAAACCTATTCCTGAGTATGGTTCCAGTACAGTTAGACGAATAATTGGCCGTTGGAGACCGTATAGAAGCTTAAAGTGTCAGATGTACCGGGCTTGGGTTTTGTTTCACTCCAAAACTAATCGCGATGGCAAAATTAGCAAAAAAGAAGCAAACCGCCAAAGGTTTGAGGTTCGAAGTGGTAAATCCCAACTCTGCAGGCATAGATATTTCGCCTAAAGAGATGCAAGTTTGTGTTCCTGCCGACAGAGACGGTGACTGCAACCGCACGTTCGACGTCTATACCGAAGATCTGCATTTCATAGCCGAGTGGCTCAAGGCTTGTCGTATCGACACCGTGGCCATGGAGTCAACTGGCATCTACTGGCTCCCCATCTTCCGTGTGCTCAAGGAAGCAGGATTAGATGTCATCCTCGTCAATGCCAGTGACGTAAAGAATTTCTCGGGTCGCAAGACTGATGCCACAGATGCTGAGTGGCTCATGATGCTTCACAGCTATGGTCTACTCAAGCCCTGCTTTCAGCCAGAGAATATCGCTCGCACAATGCGTAACCTCGTCCGCCATCGCGACAACCTCATCCGTTCCGCAAGCCGTGAGGTGCTTCACCTACAGAAGGCCATGGAGCAGATGAATCTCAAGCTCAACAACGTCTTCACCGACATCCTCGGCAAGTCTGGTCAAGCCATTATCAAGGCAATCCTTGATGGTGAACGTGATCCCAAAGTGCTATCGGCAATGGCAGATGCACGATGCAAGAAGAGCCGTGAGGAGATTGAAAAGTCACTCGAAGCCACATGGGACGAGGAACACCTCTTTGAAATGAAGCAGAGTCAGGAACTCTACGACACGTACCAGCGGCTGATGGCTGAATGCGACAAGAAGATTGAAGAGATTGCCAACCAATATACAGCCACCATCGACACTCCACGTGCCGAAATCCTCCGAAGCGAGAAGCGCGACACAAAGAAGAACCGCATCGACTTCGATATCGAGAAGACTGCACATGACCTTTGGGGCGTCAATGTCATGCGTATGCCAGGAATGTCACGAGCATCCCTGCTCCGACTCGTTGGAGAACTTGGAAGTGACTTCACAGAGAAGTTTCCAGATGTCCACCACTTCGTCAGCTGGGCAAACCTCGTACCGAACAACAAGATATCGGGAGGCGCCCTCCTCTCCAGTCGTGTACCCAAGAAAAAGAATCCCGTGGGCATGATCTTCCGCCAATGCGCCAACACCATACGAGCCACAAAGACCCCTCTCGGAGACTACTTCCGTCACATGAAAGCCAAGGGTGGTCATCTGCAGGCAATGGTTGCCACGGGCAAGAAACTCGCCACAATCTTCTATACAATGATTGCTCAAAAGCAGGAATACGATGAATCCATATACACCAACCATCATCGCACACAGATGGAAACAAAAGTCAGTTACCTCCGCAAAAAGCTTGAACGAATGGAACTCGAGCTGGCTAATTGCGGATAAAATACTAATGTTGATTATCAGCTAGTTGCGTATTTGTTATATAGAAGCCTGTCGAAGGGAACCATCGTGGGCGCAGCCCTCACCTCCTATATGCCGGTTCTGTTCCTAAAGATCCTTCAAAGAAACGGTGATCCAATTGTTCGAGTATGGAATTTGATTCGCCGATACCGCCACAGA
>JAGHVO010000011.1 GCA_018064245.1 Candidatus Colimorpha pelethequi | reverse complement strand
CCAGGATCAAACTCTTCATTGTAAGAATTGTTCTTTATTGTTTTACCTAAACTCGTTCGTGTCCCGTCGCACCTCGTGCGACGTCTGACACACGCTATCTCTCTGATCTCTGTCAATTCAATGTTCTCTCTTCGCCGGGGCTGTTTTGCTCACCCCTCGGGCGAAAACGAGTGCAAAGATACAACCTTTTCACTATTCCGCAAAATATTTTTTCGCTTTATTCGAAAAAAGTCCATAACTGAATGATTTTCACATATACATTTTTGAATAAAAATCAGCATGAATCGGCAAAACAGGCATGAAAAATCTGGAAACCGACGGAAATTCAAGGAAAATCAATCAAATTATTTTCGCAACAAATATAGAAAATTACATATTTTATTAATTATCTTTATTTTGCAATAAAAAATTCAAAATACTAAAAAGTGCACAAAGGACCTCATTGCGGACTCACTGAGTTCATCTGCCAGAAAAAAAAATGAACTTTTCTGCTACATTTTTAAGGATATCAAAATATTACAAAACAAGTGCGCCGCCTTACGAGGCGACGCACTTGCGATAATGACTCAATGGAAATTATTATATTCCTATTGGAGTATTTGGGTCAGCCGATTTATATTTTCGTTTTTTTACACAATACTATATTATTGGGCAATAAGTATTAATGCCACATAAGGAGAAATGGTTTTGATTTGCTCTGAACGGCTCATATTTGTGATGCGAGAATCATTAGGTAGTTGTAGCTTGATGGGCAATGATTCTACAAGTGCCTTAATGTACATGGATTTCACAGAATAATTCACATCTCCAAATTTTGCCTTGTCCAAACCGCTGTCAGTAATACCGATTACATGTCCTTTGGTATTGAACAATGGTCCGCCACTATTGCCGTGGTCAATATGGGCAGATATCTGATAGTGGGTAGGGTCGCCTTGAATACCTGTTCTGGAATTAATCACACCGGTAGTGTATTTGACGTCTGTTCCCATCACATCCACCCTTGGATAGCCAAGGGTGAATATCTCGGCTGCAACATCCTCAGATTCATAACTGAAAGAGTAGGGAATATTATTAAATTCCTTGAAATCTTCGTCATCAATCTTGATAATTGCGATATCGTTTGTAGGGTCGGTTTTGATTACTTTTCCGTTATAAGAAACCCATTCGCCATTCTTCTGAATGCAAATGCCTATAGCGCCAGCACCATCAATCACATGATGATTGGTAACAAAGTAACCACGTTTGTCGATAGCGAACCCTGTGCCACTGCCCACTATCTGCATCTGACCAATGGAATTTGTCGAAGATCCGGATGGATACGTTTTTAGATACACCTGCTCGGAAGCATCGATACCGGAAACTAACGACATAGAATAACCGTCAAAGGTAATGTAAATATCTTCATTAACCGCTTTATCTGCCATCAACCATTTCGCTTTATAAATTCCAGAAGGTGTTTTGGTAAGCCATGCCTTAATGTCTCCCACCGACCACCAGCTGAGTGAGGGAGTTCGGTCCATGTGAATCAACTGATATTCTCCATCCACTTTCACACAGGCGATTTTATTCGACACGCCACCTCCAATCAACTCGTATATTCCACAGATACCATCGTTATTGTTGTCAATATTCTCCGTGATCATTGACGCTGAGGTTAGTTTAGAATGATATTTGGATTTGGGTGGGTTGATCAGGCCTTGGAGGTCAAAGCAAAAAACAGAGGAAGAATAATGGGTGAACAACTCCTTTCCTGGATTGATAGTAAATTTAGTTACTCCATTAGGAATATGACCTTTGAATCTGAGAATGTAACGCCCCTTTTGCCCCTTTTCCATTTTAGCCCACCCTCTTTTATGGTCACTTCCCACTTCGAATAGTTGGTCACCACTAAGCTGACCATAAACGGGTAATTTCAATATACCTCCTTCTATAGAAATATATCCATTATTTGCAAATCCAAGATAAATTCCATTTTTAATATTTTCTGTTGCAGTAACTACATATTCTATATCAACATAGTCATCCCAGATTTTTACTTCGCTTACTTGGATAGTGGCACATGTTTTATCGCGACCATAATCATATATGTCACTGAATAAAATATTTCTTACAGCGCCTTTCCCTTCAAATGGAGTAACCAACTGTGCTTTGCTGTCGCAAATACTTATTAGTAGCAATAAAATAGGCAATACAAATCTTCTCATCGTTATGATGTTTTATTTATTATGGTATTAACAAAAAGAAGTCCTCAAAGTTTATACCCACATGGGCTATGACTGCAGTAGCCATTATGCAATAGAAGCGCTCACTGGAGCGTTCTATTGCATAATTAACATATACTCATGACTACATTTCCGAAGCAAAAGCCCACAGCACACTTGTAATTATAATCGCTAGGGCTCCTATAATTCCCGATGTTCTTGTTGCTTTTTTGTCTAAATATCTTTCTGTTTTAATCAGATTTGTTTTGACGCTATAGCAAATATTATCTTGGTTGATATAAAACTGTAGGTAGGTGGTATTTGCAGTCGTTCTACTACCTGGTGTATATGTCCCCGTAGAATAATTAACGTTTTCTGCAGTGGCAACGCTTGTGAATTCTGTTTTTTCATAGATTAATATTCTGCCACCTGCCCCATCATCGGTCTGCCTGTCGGGCGCACCGAATTGCGTTATGATTTCATTGGAGCTTTGCCCTTTATAAGCTTGGTTATAGTCGTCTTGCAGAGGCACTCTATTCGTGACATAGCACGACGTCATAAGAAAGCAGCCAAGCAGTGTGAGCAGCAATAGTCTTATTTTTTTCATCTTAATAATCCCTTATTCGTGTCGGGCGCAACTGTTACTTTCCAACTTGGCTCGGGGTTAAAAACATATAAAAAGAAAGTGGAGCCATCCATTTTGACCTCACTTTTAGTAGTTGGGCTTCGACTCCCATAATGTTAAATAAGGTAAGTGAATTACTCCACTCTGATGTATCATAATTGAAATATGAATACATACAAAGTGAGCATTCATCATACTTTATTCCAACATTATTTTTGTGAAGTTGTCGAAGTTTCACTACTAAGGAATAAGGCTATAATGCGCTTTCTTACGTTCCGAAACTCTTTGGAACTGGTTGCAAAATTACGTTTTTTTTTAATATCCACAATAACATTTTCAAAAAAAACATGATAAATGATGGATTTTATTATATGGAAATTAAAAATATGCGTATCTTTGCAAAATATATGTGGACAGATTTGTAATGATTGCAACCACAAGAAAAAATGCTAAAACATCGTTTCTCTGCTACAATCTTTTTCAAATCTTTTCATTGTTAATTCACTAACACTTTGGCAAAGCAAGGTGTTGTGAGCATGTTTAACAATTAAAAGTATTATTACTATGAGTTACTATTTTACATCAGAATCCGTGTCGGAAGGACATCCCGACAAAGTCGCAGATCAAATCAGCGACGCGTTATTAGACGAGTTTCTCAAACGCGACCCCGAATCGAAAGTGGCTTGCGAGACATTTGTCACCACGGGCCTTGCCATTGTTGGCGGCGAAGTAAAGACCACTGGCTATGTTGACGTACAAACAACTGTGCGTGACGTCATCAAAAAAATCGGCTACACCAAAGGCGAATACAAATTCGAAGCCGAGTCGTGCGGTGTGATGTCGACCATCCACGAGCAATCGAACGACATCAACCAAGGCGTGGAACGCGCCAAGAAGCAAGACCAAGGTGCCGGCGACCAAGGCATGATGTTCGGATACGCCTGCAAAGAAACCAAAGAATACATGCCACTTCCCATCACGCTTGCGCACATATTCTTGATTGAACTTTCGAAAATTCGCAAAGAAGGCAAGTTGATGAAATATCTGCGTCCCGACGCAAAGAGTCAGATTACCGTTGAATACAGCGACGACAACAAGCCGCAGCGCATCGAAGCCATCGTACTTTCAACTCAGCACGACGAATTCGACACCGAAGAAAACATGTTGAAGAAAATTCGCAAGGATGTCGAAGAAATACTGATTCCGCGCGTGCTGAAACGTCTTCCAAAGGAGAACCAGAAACTTTTTGCCCAGAAAGACTACAAACTGCATGTGAACCCCACAGGAAAATTCGTGATTGGCGGTCCTCACGGCGACACAGGCCTGACGGGCAGAAAAATCATTGTTGACACTTACGGTGGCCGTGGAGCTCACGGCGGCGGCGCTTTCTCAGGGAAAGACTCCTCGAAAGTGGACCGTTCGGCAGCCTACGCAACCCGCCACATTGCAAAGAACCTTGTGGCAGCGGGAGTTTGCGACGAAGCGCTCGTACAGATAGCCTACGCCATCGGCGTGGCAGAGCCTGTGGGACTCTACGTAAATACCTATGGCACAGCACATGTGAAAATGAGCGACGGCGAGATTGCACAAAAGGTAAAGAAAATCTTCGACATGAGACCCTACGCCATCGTGGAGCGTTTCGGACTGAAAAATCCCATCTTTGCGCCCACCGCAGCCTATGGACACATGGGAAGAGACCCCTACACCCAAGAAGTGACCCTCTACGACGCCAAAGGACGCCCCTTCACCAAGACCGTTGATTTCTTTGGATGGGAAAAGCTGGATTACGTAGAGAAAATCCGCAAATCATTCAAGTTATAATTACGATCATTTGCAATAGTATACAACCATGAAACGATTTTTCATAGCAATTTGCCTATTTTTGGCAACAGCCAGCTGTTTTGCGCAAAGCGAACGCAAAAACGTGCTTTTTATTGGGAACAGCTACACTTCCGTAAACGACCTGCCTCGTCTGACTCAAATGGTGGCGCAGAGCATGGGCGACGAACTCACCTACGAAAGCAACACACCCGGAGGATGCACGTTTGCGCAGCACTGCACCAATCGTTCCATGACACTTATCCAGCAAGGAACTTGGGATGTAGTGGTTTTACAAGAGCAAAGCCAACTTCCCTCTTTCCCCGAATGGCAAGTGGAGCGAGAGTGTTTTCCCTACGCCACACGTCTCGTCGAAGCAGCCTACGCCGCCAATCCAAATGTCGAGCCCATGTTCTATATGACCTGGGGACGCAAAAACGGGGACCAAAGCAATGCGCAAGAATATCCGCCATTAGGCACCTACGAAGGCATGGACAGTCTGCTTTACG
Organism: Candidatus Colimorpha pelethequi; assembly: GCA_018064245.1. Lineage (GTDB taxonomy): Bacteria > Bacteroidota > Bacteroidia > Bacteroidales > P3 > Colimorpha > Colimorpha pelethequi. The sequence goes on along the minus strand of JAGHVO010000011.1, from coordinate 31,098 downwards.
AAAGATATATGCAAATGGGGAGAGACAACAACGCCTCGGTATGTCCTGTAGGACGCGTTTGGCGCAACATACGCAAAAACCATCGTGAAATAGAGCTTTACGCCGATGACGGAAGTCACCCTTCAATGGCTGGATCCTATGCGGCAGCCTGCGCTTTCTACACTATGATATTTCACCGAAACCCTTCTGAAATACGCTATACGGCAGACCTTGACGAGACGACCGCACAAATCATCCGCAGCACTGTGGAAGAGGTGGTTTATGACAGTCTCGGTTTTTGGCAACGACAAACATCCGTTAGTATTTCTCAAGAAGCGACTCCTTCAATTAACATCTATCCCAATCCCACGACAGGAAAAATCGTCATTTCGGGATGCGAGAAATGCGACATCACCATATTTGACATGCAAGGGCGCAAAGTGATGCAAGGCCAAGACGATATGAGTGCACTTCCAAGCGGCATCTATGTCGTTAGCATCTCACAACCCTCAGGAACAACCAAATGCAAGGTCGTAAAGCAATAACACAAACCTTTTTGAACATGAAATCCAAATTGTTAGGACTTTTGTTGGCAATTCTTATCTGCGGCGGAAACTGTTTCGCACAGCAACCATTCAATACCCGAATAATTCCCACCCCACAAAAGGTGGTAAAACTTGATGGTCCGGGCATTAAAATCACCAATAAGTCTGAATCGTTTTGCCTTTCGGACAAAGAACATTCTGTCTTAGAAAAGAAAATCCAAAAGTGCAAAAAGAAACATCCTGAAACGCTTATCATAGCAATCCATCAAGTTGAAGCGATTGATGGCGCCAAGAACCAAAGTCAGGCTTACCGACTGGTAGTCCACAACAACGAGGTTCATCTCTACTATGTTGATGAAGCCGGCTACCAATACGCCCGCAAAACCCTTGACCAATTGGACACGCTTTGGAGCCACGACATTCCCAGCATGGACATCACCGACTGGCCCGCACTGGAGTGGCGTGGATGGCTCGACGATGTGAGCCGTGGACCTATTGCAACGCACAGATGCGCCTATTGGCAAAGAGACATCCTGACCAACTTCAAGATGAATTTTGGCAGCTACTATACCGAGCATTCGCTCTACAACCCAAAATATCCCGACATTGTCCCACAAAACGACCTTGTATATGCAGTCAACGAAAGTCCCATGATGGCCAATCTGCAATGCTTCGCCCATTTTGAAAAGACACTGCGAATTCCCTTCTATCGGGAAATGATGGACACCAAAACCAATGTCAACCCCGCCTCCGAAAAGACCTACGAGTTCCTAAAAGACCAGATTGCCAACACAATGGCAATGTATAAAGACAGTCCATTCATCAACATCAACTGCGACGAGACCGAGAGCCTTGGCGCCGGAAGGGCCCGCGACTACGTGGACAAACATGGTGCCGCTGACGCCTATTGCAACCACATAAATCGAGTGTACGAACTTCTAAAGCCCTATGGCAAAGACGTATTGATGTGGGGGGATATCGTGGGCAAAGACCCAACGATGCTCAAGAAACTGCCCAAGGAGATGCAATACATCGTGTGGAGCTACGTGGCGCAAGACAGCTACAGCAGTATGATTGAACCCTTCAAGAAACTGCATGACGAGCAAGGCACCCAGTTCTGGGTAGCCCCCGGCGTGAGCCACTGGAGCAGCATACCACAAGTGCGCAACTATATGAAGAATATCGCCAACCTTGTCCGCGACGGCTATCAAGCTGGCGCACGAGGCATGATCAACACCGCATGGGACGACAGTGGAGAAAGCCTCTTTGGCGACTGTTGGCACGCAATGGCATGGTCGGCAGAGATGGCTTGGCACCCGATAGAGAACACCGACCCCGATATGGCCGCCAAGGAACTGGCCGAAAGAGAACGTATCTTCAACGAAAACTACGACCGACTCTTTCCTGCAGGAATTACCGAAAAAATCTATAAAGTAGGCGACCTCGCCAGCAACGAATGGGTGGGCGACTGGTTCAACACAGGCGCACTCATGCAACCGTTACTCAACTTCTATCCCAGCAATGTAGGCGACAAGATGCTTGAGCGTTGCGACAAGGTGGACCAGATTGTAGGCAACCTCGAAAAAGAACTCGGACAAAAAGACCTTCGACATTTCGCCTACTCGGCACACCGCATTTTGGCAGTTTCAGCCAAGAGCCGACTGAGAGTCCTTCTGCACCAAGCCCTTGAGAGCGGCAGCGATGCCGACATCGAACAGGCGCGCGCCTTCAGCGATAAATATTTCAAGCAGATACACGAACTCAAAAAGGAATATCTGCGTCTATGGGACGAAGAAGCCGACGCCTATAGTCGCGACATTATCTGCGAACGCTACGACCAATTGGGCAACGAGGTACTTGAAGCATTCAACCATGTGTTTGTCAGCACTTCAAGCGACAGCGACGGCACACCCATCGTAACAATGAAGACCATCGGGAAAGGTATTCCAATCTACTATACTCTCGACGGTCGCAAGCCTTCAAAAGGCAGCAACCTATACTCTACCCCATTCCGCCTCGAACGCAGCGCCGAAGTAAAGACCATTACCTACAACGAATGGGACGACAGTTTCGTGGGATCGAAATACCTGTTGCTGCACAAGGGCATGGGTCATCTAACCAGCCTCGGCACGCAATATAGCACCTATCAAGAGACATACTCGGGCGGTGGCGACAACGCACTGGCCGACGGCGAATTAGGAGACGAAAGCAACTATGCCGACGGTCATTGGCAAGGCTATTGGGGAGAAGACATTGTGGCCGTGTACGATTTTGGCAAGAAGACCAAGATTGGCAACATCAACATGCGATTCTTGCAGAACACCTTCGACTGGATTCTGTCCCCCAAGACCACCGAGGTTTATATCTCAAACGACGGAAAGAACTGGAACTTGGTCAAGACGGCATCCTTCGAACCCGACTTCCGCATTGGTGGCAACCGTGTCAACGACAACGCCATACGCGACCTAAATCTCAACACCCAACACTTGAAGGTGGTGCTGAAAAACCCAGGTGTTCTGCCCGAATGGCATCCCGCCCACGGACAGCCCTCCTACCTTTTCTGCGACGAAATCGTGATTGAATAACAATGGCACACATTCGACACATCACATTGTTTTTAATGAGCACCTTGCTGTGCTTAAACATTCATGGACAAGGCATTGACTATCAAGTGTTGTGCAACATCCAACAGCACCGCACTCCCGTAATGGACAAAACCATGAGGTGGGTATCAAACTCGCTCGTGCTTGCGCCGGCATTGCCAGCCAGCATGGCCATTAGCGGATGGGCTGGGCACAACGACCAAACACTTCAGGCCGCAAAACAAACAGGCATTTCACTGATCGCCACAGCAGGAATCACAATGGGAGTGAAAGCCATCATAAAACGTCCGAGACCCTATGTGAAATACGAAGACGACCTCATACCAGTCACCACAGAGCATTCCTTTTCCTTTCCATCGGGACACACATCTTTCGCTTTTTCCACAGCCACTTCTTTGAGTTTGCAATATCCCAAGTGGTATGTCATCACACCTGCATTTCTCTGGGCGACATCAATTGGATTTTCACGAATGTACCTTGGCGTGCACTACCCGAGCGACGTACTGACAGGCGCCGTCATCGGAGCACTTGCCGCCTACATTTCCTTCCAAATTCAGCAAAGGCTGCAAGAAGAGCGCAGCGAGGTTGGACTTCCCGAAACAAAAGGCATCATCGTTCCCGTCTGTATCTCATTTTAGCGATGGCAAAATTGTTGAATCGTTGATTTGTTGCTCACTCTCATTAAATCTGATTATAAAGTGTTCGCATCCCCTTTGGGGTAGATTTGAATTTTCTGGTTAAGAATTTTATTTTCCGAATATACAATGGCAAAAAGCACGAACAACATACCCATCGAGAAACATCCGTTGCAACCGTTTCTTCCCGCCAACGGAAAGGTGTTGTTCTTGGGAAGTTTCCCTCCACCCAAACAACGCTGGTGCATGGATTTTTTCTACCCGAATTTCATCAACGACCATTGGCGCATTGAAGGAGAAGTCTTTTTCGGAGACCGAAACCACTTTATTCTACCTGAAGAGAAACGATTTGACAAGGAAAAAATCGTCGCTTTTCTTAACGGAAAAGGCATCGGATTTTACGACACAGCCTGCGCCGTAAGGCGACTCAAAGAAAACGCCTCCGACCTACACCTTGAAGTGGTGGAAGCCACCGACATTCGAGCCCTGCTAAGGCAGATGCCACATTGCCGAGCCATCGCCACCACAGGCGAAAAAGCCACCGAAACCATCTGCAAATATTTTGAAGTGGAATCCATTCCCGCCGTAGGCGCCTCCATACCACTGCCGTGGGAAAACGAACTACGACTCTACCGATTGCCCTCGTCGTCGAGAGCCTATCCCCTAAGTTTTGAAAAGAAAGTTGCCGCCTATCGCGAATTTTTCCTCGCGACAGGATTGCTGTCCTATTGATACAACCTATTGTAGTGGCAGAACAACAGATTCTCGTTCTCGTCGTAAAGATGCATACCGCTGCCCTCGCAATAGCGGAACAATTTGCATGATTCGCACTGACCTTTGCGAGTCCAGCCGCGGTCGCGATATTTCTGGAATTTGGTCTGCCAAACATCCCAAAGGTTGTCGTGATAGATATTGCCTTGGTTGAAATTACTTCGGATAGAGGTGCAGCCCGAAATAGAACCATCACAAAGCACCGAAGCCACCTCTACGCCCGCCCTGCAGTGGAATAGCCCGTCGCGAACCTCGCCTTCATAGTCGCCCAAGAAACCCTCGCAAGCATAGTTTACATGAATGCGACCATCCTCTTGTCGGCAACGACGGATAAAGTCCAACGTGCCCCTAAACTGTTCTTGCGTAAGTTGCAAATCAGGATTTTGGGCAGCCCTCCCCATTGGAAAAATCGTAAACACACGCCATCTTTTCACACCAATGCTCACAAGAAAGTCTATGAACCGTTCCAATGAAGCATAATTACGCGGATTTACACATGTTACTACATCCCATATCAAATCCTCAGCCTTGGCAAGCAACTGGATTGCTTCCACAGCACGTTGAAACCCATAATCGTGCTGGCGAATCCAATTGTGGTCATCTTCAAATCCGTCTAAAGAAATTGATATCGAATGGATTCCAGATTGCTGCAATCTTTCCAGACGATCCGCATCCAACAGATAGCCGTTTGAGACCATACCCCACGGGAAACCGCGGCGGTAGAGTTCCAGGCCTACATACTCGATATCATTACGCAGCAACGCCTCTCCACCAGTAAAGATGATGAAAGTCTTGTGTGGATCCACATGCGGCGTGATATCATCTATGGCCTTGAAAAAAACTTCGGCAGGCATGTCGGGCGTCACGCTCGACACTTTACAGTCGCTGCCGCAATGGCGACAGTGCATATTACAACGAAGCGTACACTCCCAAAAGAGCGTACGCAGTTCATGAATCTTTGCGTCGTTATGACGGACACCACGGAAAAGTTCCAATGCGACGCGTTTGCGCAACGAAAGATGCCGCATCTCGTTATTCTTTTTCCTTAACGGTAATTGTCATCTCTTTCTCGGCAGTACCCAATCGCCAACCCGAACGTTGACCACCGACATTATCCATGTCAAACTCAACGTCAATCAGTTCGTTCTGGATATTTCCATGACGTTTTCCATCAACGTCACGGACCAAGATACGCTGTTTGCCCGATGGCATGTCGGAAGACTTCACCTCAAAAGTTCCGTCTGCGGCTGTCGTATCAGAAGATTTCTGCAGATAACGCTCCACATACTCATCGTTTCCGTAGATAGTATCGGCAGTGAGGTCGATGTTATTGTTCACCAGCACCACTTGCAATCCCTTCACAGGCTTGCCATCAGCTTTAAGCACTTTGCCCTTGACCACATAATCCACGGTGGGAACGCCATACATCAAGGCCATCTCGCTTCGTGGGCGAGGCTGGGTTTCCGGTTCTGGTTCAGGAGTCTGCGCGACATCTTTTGCAGAGTGGCAAGCGCCAACGCCCAATGCCCCCATCAAAGTGAGCAACAACCAATTTTTCAATTTAAGGAATTTAATTTTCATGACATTCTTAGTTTTGCCGAAACGATGAGTAATAATTCATTATTTAATAATAACTACAAAACTGCATTATTATTGTTTTTTTTCGTAAATTTGCAAATTGGAGCGTCGCAAACAAACGATTCACGCCACGGCGTCCCACCATTGTCCATTAACAAGCGTCCCATGTCCAACAAATTCAAAGACGGGAAAAGTCCCTTTATCATCGCAGGTCCCTGCAGCATAGAAAGTCGAGAACAGCTTCAAAGCATCGTAACCTCTTTTAGTGCCGACCCCAAAATAAGGCTGATACGCGGAGGCGTGTGGAAGCCACGCACCCGTCCAGGAGGATTTGAAGGCATTGGAGAGCCCGCGCTGCGCTGGATGCGCGACCTACAAAACTCCTATCCAGGAACCCAGTTCTGTTGCGAAGTGGCAAGACCTGAACACGTAGAGTTATGCCTTCGCTATGGCATAACCCATGTATGGATTGGCGCACGCACCAGCGGCGACCCGTTTTCCGTCGGTGAACTTACGGAGTCGCTACGCGGAACAAACATGTCGGTATTGGTCAAGAATCCCACATCTCCCGACGTAAGGTTATGGCTGGGAGCCATCGAACGCGTAATGAGCGCCGGCATCGAATCCGTAGCCGCAATCCACCGAGGATTTTATGTCTACAACGACAGCATACCTTACCGCAATCGTCCATTTTGGAGCATTCCTATTGAGTTGAAGCGACTCATGCCTGAACTTCCCATTTTATGCGACCCCAGTCACATTGGTGGCAAACGTGAATTTCTTCTGGAAATCATGCAGACCGCCTCAGACTTTGGAACAGACGGTTATTTCATCGAGGTGCACCCAAATCCCGACGAAGCCCTGACCGACGCAGACCAACAAGTCACACCGCAACACCTCAACGACCTGCTTGGACGCATCGTACAACGCAGCAACGAGCCCGAGAGCGACGACCGGCTGGAAGAGTTGCGCAAACAAATCGACAACATTGACGACATCATCATCCAAGCACTCGACGACCGAATGCACGTTTCGCAGCAAATTGCGCAAGTAAAAGCGGACCACAACCTCACCGTATTCCAACCCAAGCGTTGGGAAATGCTCCTCGAGCGACGCTGTGCAGAAGCCAAGGCAAAAGATCTCTCAGAAGAATTTGTCAAAGGAATCTTTGAACGCATCCATGCTGAAAGTGTCCGCGTGCAAGAGATGCTGTACGAAAAGAAGTGAAATTTCTCGAATTGTTCCCAAAATACAAAAAGGCCGCCTGAATAGGCAGCCTTTTGTTTTTTACAATTTTTAAGTCTTATTCCTCAGTTGCGGGAATTACGGAAACATAAGAACGATCCATTCTACCCTTCTTGAACTGGACAGTGCCGTCACAGAGAGCGTAGAGGGTGTGGTCCTTGCCCATTCCTACATTCTGACCGGGATTGTGGACAGTGCCACGCTGACGGATAATGATGTTGCCAGCGATGCATTTCTGACCGCCAAAAATCTTAACGCCTAAACGTTTGCTTTCGGATTCACGACCGTTGCTGGAACTACCGACACCTTTTTTGTGAGCCATAATATACTGTTTTTAAAAGGTTACTAACTAAATTTACTTGTGATTAGCTGATGCTGTTGATCTGAATCTGAGTCAGATAATCACGATGGCCGTTCATTTTCTGGAAACCCTTGCGACGGATTTTCTTGAACACCAAGACCTTCTTGCCCTTGAGGTGTTTGAGAACGGTAGCTTTAACGTTTGCGCCAGCGATGTAAGGTTTGCCAACCTCTACATTGCCGTCATTGTCTTTGAGCATCACGGTGTCAAAAGAAACTTCGCTACCCTCTTCGTTCTGGAGACGGTTCACAAAGATCTTCTGATCTTGAGCGACCTTGAATTGCTTTCCTGCGATTTCTACGATTGCGTACATTTTATTATTGTTTTATAAGATTTTACGTTCTCTTGTGAAACTATTTTTTCCACAAAACAGAGTGCAAAAGTACACATTTTTTTTGAACTGGCAAAATAATAATCATTTTTTCACTCTTTTTATCTTCGCAGTCGATGCTTTACGATGCGGAGGATTAGGCAGCTGCACATTCAGCGGAAATTTTCTTCTGGCATTTCCCGAAAAAACGCCCAAGGCGCCGCCGCTCACATTGCCATAGACTTGCGATGGTTCGGTAAAGAACTGCATCAGGCTGTTGGCTGTGGACACTTGCTTGAGATATCTATATCTTTCTGGCGTCATCGATTCCACATCCAACATATATTGATGGAGGAAAGGTTCCACCTCATTGGTATCGACCAACAAAAGCAACTGGAAAGCCACCGAGATGGATTCCCCGTTAAAAAGAGAGTCGGAAGCGAGCAATTGCTCGTAGAAGTAGCCTCCCAAAGATTCCGTTTCCGACAAGCCCGCCGTCAGCTTGTTGTTGTCGAAGAGCGGCATGTCAAGGCAGAGGAAATAGGTAGTATAGACCGTATCGATTGTGTCCAATTCTTTTGTCCACGGGTTCATACGGGAGCCGCTGTCGCGTTCTTGTATCCTGAAACGGTAGTATTCGCTACGGTCAGGAAGGTCGGTCAGGCGGAAACTCACATTGCAATAATCAAATACATCCGACGTATCCACGATGCAAAACGGCGTAGTCATCTGAGGAAACCGCGGAACATAAGTCGATGCCGTCATGGTCTTGCCACAAGCATTGACATGCACGTCCAACACGTCGTCCTCGTTCAAGGTTCTGCCAAAGAAATAGTTACATCCATGGACACGCGTAGGATGCAACGATTCGCCATTGAGATTTACAACGATATCGGCGCCCTCAACGGGATACGACACATTGGAATCCAAGAAAAGGTGAGAATAGCCAAAATTCACAAAAAGCTCCTCTCCAGCGGAAGGCACCGCGTTCAACACCATGTGGCGCGGCGACGAGCCCTCGTCAAATTCGAGCACCTTCTCGCACGAGCAAAAAACGAACAAAGCAAACAGTAGAAATATATAACGTTTCATGATTCAAAAATTAATTTTCAGCTTAGAAATAAAGAGTATACGCCACCGAAGGCAATATTGGGAACAACGAAAGCTGCACCAGCGCAGAAGCATAGCCATTGTAAGAATGTTCTGTACTGCGATAAATCATATAAGGATTCTTCCTATTGTAAAGGTTATATACACTCACATTGATGGTGCGGTGACATTTTTTGAACTTGCGGTGAAAATTGGCTCCCAAATCCATTCTGTGATAGTTGGGCATACGGAAATTGTTTCTACCTTCCACATAAGCTATCGAGTTGACGCCGTTGTCCACAACGTAGTCGTCTGGAGAATCGCTTGCAATCAAATAGTTTTGTGTTGCAAGAGTAGCCGCGTTTCCCGTACTGAAGGCCCAAGTCGCGCTCACGTCAATCTTGTCGTTGAACTTATATGAAGCCACAACAGAGAAATCATGTCTGCGGTCGTATTTTGCAGGGAAAGGCTCGCCCCCATTCAACTGCTGACCTTCACGGTCAAACAAGTGCATTGTCTTGCTCCATGTGTAGCCAATCCAACCCGTGAACTTGCCCACGCTGCGCTGCGCCAAAAACTCCACGCCATACGACCAGCCTTCGCCAATCACAACCAAATCCTCCCAATTGACCGAAGATCCGAAAAACGAGGCACCGTCCTTATACTCAATCAAGTTGTCCATTTTCTTGTAATACGCCTCCAGCGAGAAATCCACCACCTTAGGCCAATTGTAGAAAACGCCAGCGGCAAATTGGTGAGATTTCATAGGTTCCACCCTGTCGGTAACCGGAACCCAGAGGTCGGTGGACATACTGATGCTTGTAGTTGAGAGCAAATGCATATATTGCGTCATGTAGGCATAGCCAGCCTTTAGCGAAAGATTCTCGCCCAGCAGCACCCTACCCGATATTCGTGGCTGGACAGAAGGATAGAATGAGTTTTCCACCTTGAAGCCACTCAAATGCAAGCCATAGTTCACCTTTACAACATTATTGATCGACCAATCGTCTTCCGCAAAAGCCACTATCTCGTTGGCGGGAACAACCCTGCCGCCCAAAGAGGTATCAGTCTGCCAGGCACTGTTCATCTGAATTTGGTCGTAGTAGTCAATGCTCACATTCGCCACCTCAGGCGTAAACCAATGACGCAGAAAATAGCCGCCAAACTTCACGTCGTGGTCGGGATTGGGCGTATAGTCGAAATCGGCGCGGAACGTCATATCCTTGATTCCCGAACTGTAATCGCCACTCATCGTGGAAGTTTGTTCTCCATTAGGCATATAGGCTACCTTCTCGATGCCGCCTGCCATCTTGTTGAAATATTGAGTATAAGAAGCGGTCAAGTTCATGAACAACTTCGGCCCCAGCACATAGTTCCACCGCAACGAGCCCACAAGATTTCCCCAGTTGTCGCCAATATTCATATACTCATCCTCTTGCAGACTACTCAGCGTACGCACTTTGCCATACACCTTGTCGGCACCCCAATAGAACGATCCATAAAGGCGGCTGTTGTCGTTGAACTTATGGGTGACCTTAGCATTTACATCATAGAAATAATAGCCCGCGTTGAGCTTTGACTTTCCGTCGTCAGTCTCCGCCAACTTCTTCACCAAAGGCTGCAACAGGAAATCAGCATAGGTGCGTCGGGCCGAGAGGCAGAAAGTGGTACGTTCCTTGACAATAGGGCCTTCAAGGTTAAATTTGGCGGAGAGAAATCCAATCGACGCATTTCCATGCAGTTCCTTGTCGTTACCGTTGTTCATCGTCACATCCAGCACACTCGACAGCCTGCCACCAAACCGAGCCGGGAAACTGCCTTTATAGAGCGTCACGTTCTTCACAGCATCAGCGTTGAAGGCGGAGAAAAAGCCGCCCAGGTGGTTGACATTGTACAACGGCACCCCGTCCAAAAGAAAAAGATTTTCGTCGGGGCCGCCGCCACGCACATACATTCCCGAGCTTCCCTCCGAACCCGACTGCACGCCAGGCAAGAGTTGGATTGCCTTTACGATATCCGCCTCGCCAAAAAGCACCGGAACCGCCTTGATCTGCTCTACAGGAATTTCCATTGCGCTCATACGCGAAGCCTTCACGTCGCTCACACGCTCTGCGGTAATGGTCACCTCCTTCAAATCCAGCGCCGAAGAAAGCACAAAATCCTGCTTCAAATTGCCGTTCAACTTAAGATCAAGATTCTGAGTCTTGTAGCCGACGTAAGTGACACGCAACTTCACCGAATCCGCCTTCAAAGTCAAGGAATACCTACCATTGACGTTGGTCACCGTACCCTTGCCCGTACGCGTATCCAGCACCGTTGCGCCTATCAAGGTCTCACCCGTTGAAGCATCCGTAACCGTGCCGCTCAACGTATAGGTCTGAGCATATACAGTCCACGCAAAAAATATAGAAATGAACAATATAATAAATCGTTTCATAATCAAAGCCAATTCAAAGGAACTGCAAAGATAGTGATTTTTCGTCATCCTCAGTGTTTTTTTGCGTATCTTTGCAATTCTTAACAGTCCATCCATCACAAACAAAATAATCATCCGTGTTTTTTCAACTTGACGACACCGAGCCCTATTTCCCTGACCCAAATCTTGCCCAAGACGACGGGCTGATAGCCATTGGCGGAGACCTCTCGCCGCAGCGGCTTGTAAACGCCTACGCTTCCGGCATCTTTCCTTGGTACAACGAAGGGGAACCGCTACTTTGGTGGTCGCTCGACCCACGTATGATACTTTTTCCTGACGATTTCCGGTGCTCGAAAAGTCTGCAACGCACGCTTTTGTCACACAAATTCGAGGTACGCATCGACACCGCATTCCGTCAAGTGATGGAATCGTGCGGCAGAACACCAAGACCCGACCAAGACGGCACTTGGATTACGCAAGAGATGATTGAAGCCTACGTGCGACTGCATGAACTTGGCTTGGCGCATTCTTTTGAGACCTACAAAGACGGGGAACTTGTCGGCGGACTTTACGGCGTTTCCTTGGGAGATCTCTTTTTCGGAGAATCGATGTTCCACACCGTCACCGACGCCTCCAAAGTGGCATTTGCGCGATTAGTGGAGTATTGCAACCTTCATGGATTCCGGCTCATCGACGCACAGCAGCCGACCGAGCATCTCGCCTCGCTCGGCGCAAAACCCATTCCACGAAAAGACTATCTCGCACTGCTGGAACCGACAGATTGGAGCCACACACTGCAACATTCTTGGAATCACAACACCGTTGTATTGCTTATTGGAGGCAACCAAGGCGATAGGCAGCAACTGATTTCCGCGGCGACGGACCTTATCGGAGAGCGCATTGGGGAAGTCAGCCTCACGTCGCCTCTCTACGAGACGGAACCTTGGGGCTTTGAGGCCGAACAAAATTTCCTAAACCAAGCGTTGGTCGTTGACACGCTATTATCGGCGGAAGAAGTGCTACACACGGCACTCTACATCGAGCACCAACTTGGCAGACGACGTCCATTCATCGACCCTGAACACAAGCACTACCTGTCGCGGCCTATGGACATTGACCTCATCTTTTACAACTCTTTGGTCTGCGACACGCCCGAGCTACAACTGCCTCACCCTCGCATGCATTTGCGCCGCTTTGTGCTACAACCCCTCGCTGACATCATCCCCAATTTCCGCCACCCCAAGCTGCACAAAAGCATACTGCAACTACTGGCAGAATGCCCAGACACACAAAAGGTGATGCAATTTCATTCAACTTCGGATATGTGATTTGGGCATTCCCACCCACCTCATCCCATGGTGCAAACACTCCTTGGAATCACATAATCCAGTTTTCATTTTGCCGTTTTTGAGAAAAAATGTATTTTTGAAACGTCAAAAAATCGGAATAAATGTATTTTTAGAACATTCAAAAATTGGAATAAATGTATTTTTTGACGCTCTAAAAACAGGAATAAATGTAATCGGTCGTATGCTTAAACGAAAAATCTCATCCCAAATCGAAGACTTTCTCAAGTCTAAAAGCAACAAAATGCTGATAGTTGAAGGTGCACGACAAATAGGCAAATCGTTCATCATTCGGCACATCGGCAAACGGATGTTTCCCAACTACATTGAAATAAACATGGAACAGGATCGGCAAAACAACAGAATCTTTGCCCATGCCACATCCATTGAGAAATTTTACCTTGCGCTCAGTACGATAGCCGGTGATAAAATGAAAGACAAAAAATCTACATTGGTGTTCATCGACGAAATCCAAGCCTACGACCATTTACTGACCTTGGCAAAGTTTCTCGTTGCCGATGGCAAATTCACCTATATTGCCAGCGGAGCATTGCTGGGCGTAACCTTGAAAAAAACGCAACCCATACCCTTAGGCAGCATTCGATTGATGAGCATGCACCCTCTTGACTTCGAAGAGTTTCTGTGGGCAAATGGGGTCGGAGAACTGGCAATTGACAATATGCGAAATTGCTTTGAAAGCAAAACCGCACTCGATGACTCCATGCACCGACAGATGACCGACTTTTTTCGCAGGTACCTCCTTGTTGGAGGATTTCCCGATGCCGTCAACGCATTCATAAACACGCACAACATCATGGAAGTTAGATCCATACAGGACGACATTCACACCCTCTATGGTGACGATGCTTCAAAATACGAGCAAGAAGCTTTGCGAAAACTAAAGATAAAAAGCATATACGACATGATGCCGTCCAACCTTGAAAACAAGAAAAAGCGCATCAAAGTCAAAGACATTGAAGGCAAAACAGGGAAAAGGACAAGCGACTACCAAGACGAATTCGACTATCTTGTGTCTTCTGGCATAGCACTTGAGGTGAACGCCATTTCAAAACCAACTTATCCCTTAATACAAAACGCAGGGAAAAACCTGTTGAAACTTTACATGAACGACACCGGAATCTTCACCAACTTACTATATGGAAACAACATAAAGCCCATACTTGAAGACATCCGCAGCATCAACCTCGGTGCCGTGTATGAAAACGTCGTTGCACAAGAGCTTAAAGCACACGGATTTTCCCTATACTATTACGACAATAAAAAAACCGGAGAGGTTGACTATCTCATTGACGACACACGCGACCTTACCACAATACCCTTGGAAGTGAAATCCGGCAAAGACTACAAACAACACAGCGCCCTCTACAAATTCCTTCAAATCCCAGAATACAACATCAAACGTGCATACGTGCTTTCAAACGAGCGACAGGTCACAGAAGAGAATGGCATAACATATATTCCCATCTACTATATTATGTTCTTCCACCACGAGTTACAATTATCCAAAGAAGAACTAATATTTTAATAGCAGGAACGAGAAAAAAGAATCAACTGTTCAAAAATATCAATCGCACCATTTTATTCTCATTTCTGAAGCTGATAGAAAGATTGCAGTTCAACAATCTTATCGACCAGCAATTGAGGTTTTTCGAGATTGATGCCAAATCGCACGGTCTTATGGTCGCCATACCACATTTTTACCTTATCTTCAACTCCATCAATGCGTAACAAGTAAAAGAGAAACGACCTAAACAAAGAATCCTCATGGCATTCAACTGTGAGCATGGATTTCCAGTCCACGACAATGGTTCGGCGCAGCAACTTTTTTCTTTCTATCACTAGTTTCTCCGAATCGTAAGAGATGGTTTCCTCTCCACGGAATAGCCACCAGAAATAATCCATATCCAGCACCATACAACAGACCACAGGTGCCATTATAACGTTTGCAATCACGATGTTCCAGAACGAAGGAGAAGGTATCACAAATTCAAAAATCAGAACCAGACAAATCACACACACAAAGCCCAAAATCCAAATAACAGCTATCGCTTCCAACAGCACACGGAAAACGGAGCCCAACACACTCTTTGGTTTTAGATATTTGGATTTATTGACATATAAGACCTGCATAAAAGGTGCAAAATGTTTGGGGAGCGTTGAAAGTGCAATAATAATTGCAAAAATACAAAAATAATCGATAATTCAAGTTTCGTATGTTTGTTTTTATTTGAGTTCTCTTATTGTTCTACGCAATGTCTCCCTGGAGCACTGGCATTGCCTTCAGCACCGCTATCGAATGCCAAGGCTTTCTTCATTTCTCTTTTGCTTGTACAAAAGAGAAACGGAAGCAAAGAGAAAATACACCGGCTGCAGAAAATTTGCTAAAAAAATGACCTCCGAAAGCTAAAGCGAATGAACTCGCTTTGCTCAGACACATTCGCTTCTTAACGCTTTCGCAGCCCATTTTTCTACACGCAAATTTCCTAAGCCCGCCTGCAGCCACGTTGTTCCTTAACAGATTGCTGTTGCTATACATTCTTCTTCACTTGCGAAACTTGAATCAACAATAGAACATACTTTTTCCTTTGCAATTCCCATCATAGCATTTCTTATTGAAACTTATAACCGATGAATTGCATTTCGCAATTCTATACTTTAAAGTTTTTTTGTAATTTTGCAAAAAAATTGAATAGCATCATACTATTCGAACTCGATGGCAATAAGACCTTTCCACCTTATCTGCCACTGATTATCCAGACAATAGACTCTTATCTCAAAGAACTTCAAGAAAACCCACAATCCCATAAGTCACAAATAATTATTCACACAACACAACAACTATGAAGAGAATCCTTTTTCTTGCAATCCTAATTGCAATTGCCCCAATCAGTGCACAAGCCCAGCTTGGAAACCTTCTCAACAAAGCAGCAAAAAAAGTAGGAGAAAAAGCAACCGAAAAAGCTGCAGATGCCGCAACCGAAGCAGTAAGCAAGCGTCTGGGGTTCAACCGAAACAATTCCAAGACTGAACAGGATAACGTAGCAACATACACTACAGAAATGGAGTCAAACTCCGAAAGCGAAGCACCTGCAAGCATCCCCGAACTGATTGCCCAAATGCCTCAGTTACCAACAACAGACCAGTTGATTGACTACAAAACTGCCGAAATAAAGGGTCAGACACTGAAGATGATGACCAACCCAGTAACGACATTCCGCACACAAGTGTTTTCTCTGATGACCCAAGCTACAGCCCTTGCATACTCAAACCTTGATAGTGCCGCCGTTACCAATATGGCATTACAATACTCCGGTCTCACAGCCGAAGATGTAAAAGCCATGGAAAACATGAACGACGAAGAACAAGAAGCCTACATAATGGCCCACTATCAAAGCGGACGAGCCAATCAAGCCATGCAAAATACAGCCCTCAAAACTACCCAATATAGCGAAATGACCGAAGCCATTGTGGAGCGTTACGACGCTGTAGAAAGGGAAATTGAAGCCATCTACAATGAAGCCAACAAGAAAATGGCACCAATTTATGCAAAATTTGCCGACCGCATCGCTAATGCAAACGATGCCGACCTTCTGAACTTGGAATACTACACCAAAATTGCCGACATACAACGCAATGCCGTGGAACAAGCCATGCTATTACGACTCCAAAAACAGATGCCCATTGCCGAGGAAATAGAAAAAACCAATGCCGTCATCCGCACTCAAGATCCCACCGCTATAATCCCCAATTACTTACAGCTTTGCTCTACAGTCTATTTCGCCGAAATCGAAAGATTGTTTGATATTCCAACCGACTTCGAAGATTAATCAAGTTATTAAAATTGACTATCAAAAAAGATGACTTCATTTTATGGAGTCATCTTTTTTATTCACCTAAGGAATTGTATATTGCAGTATTACCCCAGTTCGTTGATACATTTGGGGCTGAAGGCTGTGGTTGCCAATAATCCTATTAATGGAAAAAAGTAGCCCACCGAGGTAGGCTACTTAACACTATTCCATCAAAAACAAACGAGAAGATTGAGAAATCCAATGTTTTCTACAAAGCGCTCTCGCTGTGCTTTGCTGTCGAAAGTGTCACCGACACTTTCTTCATTTGTTTATTGGACGGACATCGATCATCAGTTCGTCGAGCTGCTCCTGCGCGATAGGCGATGGGCTGCCACTCATCACATCGCGACCGGAGTTGTTCTTCGGGAAAGCGATAAAGTCGCGGATGCTGTCGGCGCCACCAAACAAAGAGCAGAGTCGGTCGAAACCAAATGCCAAACCTGCGTGAGGAGGCGCTCCGTAGGTGAAGGCATCCATCAAGAAACCAAATTGCTCGTAGGCTTTTTCGTCCGTGAAACCAAGCGTGTGGAACATCTTGTTTTGCAACACACGGTCGTGGATACGGATGGAACCGCCACCGACCTCAACGCCGTTCATCACGATGTCGTAGGCATTGGCGCGGATGTCGCCCCAACGCGAAGGATCGTCAAGCAATGCTTCGTCTTCGGGCTTGGGAGCCGTGAAAGGATGGTGCATGGCATAGAAACGCTGCGTTTCATCGTCCCACTCCAACAAGGGGAAGTCGATAACCCACAAAGGAGCATACTCGTCGGGGTTGCGCAAACCAAGCTGGTTGCCCATCTCCAGACGCAATGCACAGAGCTGGACGCGGGTCTTCATTGCGGGGCCACAGAGAATCAGCATCAAATCGCCAGGCTGCGCGCCAAACTTCTCGGCAATAGCCTTGAGTTGGTCGGGTGTATAGAACTTGTCAACGGAAGACTTGAAACTACCGTCGGCATTGTATTTCACATAAACCATACCACCGGCACCCACCTGAGGACGCTTGACGAAATCGGTCAAGGCATCGAGTTGCTTGCGTGTGTATTCGGCGCAACCTTTGGCACAGATACCCACCACCAGTTCGGCATTGTCGAAGAGGCTGAATCCAGCGCCTTTGACTACGTCGTTGAGTTCGACAAACTGCATACCAAAACGGATATCGGGCTTGTCGCTACCATAGAGACGCATAGCGTCATGCCAGGTCATACGTGGGAAATCGCCAAATTCAAGACCTTTCATCTCCTTGAAAAGATGCTTGGCAAGGCCTTCAAAAGTATTGAGTACATCTTCCTGTTCCACAAACGACATTTCGCAGTCAATCTGCGTGAATTCAGGCTGACGGTCGGCACGAAGGTCTTCGTCGCGGAAGCAACGCACAATCTGGAAATAGCGATCCATACCAGCCACCATCAACAATTGCTTGTATTGCTGAGGACTTTGGGGCAAAGCGTAGAACTCGCCAGGATTCATTCGCGAAGGAACCACAAAGTCGCGTGCGCCTTCGGGCGTAGATTTGATGAGCATAGGAGTCTCTATTTCGAGAAATCCGAGATTGCTCAGATAGTTGCGAACCAACATAGCCATGCGGTGGCGCAGTTCGAGGTTGCGGCGCACAGGATTGCGGCGAATGTCGAGGTAGCGGTATTTCATACGGAGGTCGTCACCACCGTCGCTGTTGTCTTCGATGGTGAAGGGAGGAGTCTTTGCCTCATTGAGGATGTTGAGTTCCTTGACTTCGATTTCAATCTCGCCGGTAGGGATCTTGGTGTTTTTGCTGGAACGTTCGATGACCAATCCTTTGGCCTGAATGACGTATTCACGACCCAGTTTGCGAGCCTTCTCACAAAGGTCGGCATTGGTTTCCATGTTGAAAGCCAACTGGGTGATGCCATAACGGTCGCGAAGGTCGATGAAAGTCATGCCGCCCAAATCGCGCGAGCGCTGGAGCCATCCACAGAGGGTTACCTCCTGGCCGACATGCTTGATATTTAGTTCTCCACAAGTGTGTGTTCTGTACATGTTAGTGAATTGTGAAATGTGAATTGTTATTAGTTATTATTCGGCGGGAGTTTCTGCAGGTGCCTCGGCGGGGACTTCAGGAGTTTCAACGGGTTTCTTCTTGAAGTAGGCGGTGATGTTGGTATCCTGCGTGAGGTAGATACGACGCTCAGCAACAACAGAGTCGCGCTGACCGTCGGCACTCTTGTTGGTCATATCGCTCCAACCCAAGAACTCGTATTCAACCGAGCTATAGACAGGTTTGATGTCGTAGTACTTGAAATCTTTCAAGTTCTCGCCACCACCCCTAACGGAACATTCGGTTTCGGACGAGGTGAGGTTGATGTTGTAATGCTTGGCATAAGGACCGAGGTGCAGAGCCACCATGATTGCCCAAGCGGCTCCGATAATCACGAGGAAGGTGACAACCCAACGCAGGGCTTTCTTCCACCAAGGAGTCTTGTACACGAACGGGTCGTTGCTTTCCTTGAGGTCGAGTTTTGGATACTTGGCAAGACTGGTAAGTGTCTGTCCGAAGATGATGTTCACGATGACCTTGCTGTTGATGGCCCAACCATTTGCGTTGAGGATGGGACCGAGATTGCGCTTGCGAAGTTTGGTCCAAGCGATGAACACAGAAGGACCCGAGGTGCAGATAACCAATACACCCAACAGGAGAAGCACATTGTACCAAGGATTGATAATCTTCATCACTGCGGCGCCAATCATACCTAATCCCATGCCAATGGCTGCAAAGATACCGGCAAACTTGGCAATGTCGAAACTCTTGACACCCTCGGCAGGTTTTGTGCCGTCGGGATTCTGAGCGGAAGTCATTGCAGAATCGGTCTTTGCGGTAAGGTTCTGCATGGATTTTGCCTCCTTCTCGGCAGCGCTCTTGTTCACCTTGTCGGTGATAAAGTTGGCAAGTTTGCGATAAGGGCTGAAGAATGCCTGACGGATACTGATGGGGTTATCGACAATCTTGGTAACCACGGCATCCCAATCCTGACCCGTACGGTCGTAGAAGATAGCGTTCTTGCCCACGCGCATATTGTCCACGTCGCCATCGGTGAGTACCGCCACGATGTTCATGGTCTGGTTCTTCACCTTGTTGGTGCATTGGCAATAGATAAGATACATGCCGCTCAAGCCAGCCATTTCGGTTTGTTTTACCATATCCTCAACGCGGACACAGAGGTCGAGACTACGCTGGTCGATATAAAGTGTACCACATTGGAAAATGGCTTCGCTACCCTCGCGGCGGCTGTAGAAGTCGGTGAAAGAAACATAGTTGCGAAGCAACTTGTAGAAATCACGTTTAAGATAGAGCAACTTGTCAACCTCGTCAATGCCGGCGATGTCGTCAGCCGTAGCCAAATCCTGTTCGATAAGAGACTGCAAATCAGCCTGACGGTTGTCCGCCAAAATTTGGTCAATAACTTCAATGCCATATTCTTCCACTTCGGCGCCAGCCTTGGCTGCTTTCCATTCCGTATAGGCGTCGAATTTTGCCAAGATTGTATTCCATTCAGCCTCAGAGAACGACTCGCGGCCTGCAAATTCCTTATCAAGAACCAAAGATTTAAGTGCATCAAACGCGCCTCTCCAAGAGGGGTTGATTTGACCATTGATAGGCATTAGACAATCCTTGTTGGGGCGTGCCAAAGGATAGCTTGCGATTTCTTCGTTGCCTACGGAAAGTTCGTTGCCGCTGATGGCTTCGACCTTAGCCACCTGCACGTCGAGAGCGGCGGCGGTGTCTTCGTCGAAAGCGATCAACTTGCAGCGCATAAAATAGTCGGCGACTTTCGCCTTTATGGCGTTGCAAGCCTCAAGAGCGGCCTCGGTGTCGGCGCCATAGGGCAAGTTGCCATCGTTGGCGGAATGACACCAAGCGGCATAGTCGGCGCAAGCCTTGTAGAAATTCTCCAAGATTTCTTGGTCAATACCCTTCTCGCCAGAGCGGTCGTCCTTTGCGCCAATCTTCTCCATAGCCTTGGTAATGACATCCTTCAAAGCTTCGTCTTCGGTGGAAGCCAAAGTGATAATGCCGTCACCGTTGAAACGGGTCTTCGAGAAGATAGCCAAGCTGTCGCTGGTGTCTTCAATGGAGATGCCGTCCTTGTCGTGGCCCAAAGATTCTACAATCTGTCGGGCGATGTTGCACAAACGCTTGCCATTGTCAGTGTCGGCGAAATCGGTGAATTTGAGTCCGTCGCCACCATGAATCAAAATCTCGGGATCAGCCAATACATCACACAACCAATTGGCGGTGGCCACGATTTCTTGCACGCGGATTTTACCATCTTTGTCGGCATCAATCATCTGCAAAGTCTTCTCGCAGAATTCCAAACCTTTGGTCGGACAACTCAACACCGTCCACAATTTCTGGTCAAGTTCACCAAGGTGACGGATGTCCTCACCCGTAGAAATATTGACACGCATAACACCTCCAACAGAACAGTAATTCCATTTGTAGCCGTCTTGTTTGGAAGCCATCAAATCTTTAATCTTGTTTGTCATAAATACAATTTTATCTTATTTTCTTTCTTTCATATATTCGTCGAGCAGGCGCTGGACATACTTTCCAAAGACGTCAAACTCGATATTGACCACTGTGCCAGGCTGGAAATTGTGGAAATTGGTCACCTTATAAGTGTAAGGAATGATTGCCACAGAGAACATACCCGGCTCAGAATCGACAACCGTAAGGCTCACGCCATTGATGGAGATGCTGCCCTTGGGAACTGTGATGTTCTTTTTCTCAATGCTGTAGTCGTATTCAAAATAGAAACGCCAACTACCGTTGTCGTCAACCACTTTGGTGCAACGGGCGGTTTGGTCAACATGGCCTTGCACGATGTGACCGTCGAAGCGGCCGTCCATACGCATGGAGCGCTCCACATTGACTTCTGTACCTACCTGCCAAGTGCCGAGATTTGTCTTGAGCATGGTCTCGTCCATTGCGGTGACTACATACTGACGCTTTGCCTTATCGACTTTGACAACGGTGAGGCAGCAACCATCGTGCGCCATGCTCTGGTCGATGGCAAGTTCGTCGCCAAACGGCACTTCAAGGGTAAAATGGTAGTTGCTATTTTCTTTTTCTATGGCTACGACCTTTGCGGTCATTTCAATAATTCCGGTAAACATATCTGTGAAATGTGAAGTGTGATCTGTGATCTGTTTTGTGGGGAAGAGACTTTACATTCCTCTTCACTTGTAATTCTTAAATTATTTCAGATGCGTCTCGTAGTAGTCGAACATCTTCTGATAGAGATGAACACGTTCGCGGCCACGCACATTGTGCTCGTGATGAGGATAGATGAAGTAATCCACCTGAAGGTTGTTGTTGATGCAACGCTCGATGAACTCGATGGAATGCTGCCAAACAACAGTGTTGTCTTCGGCGCCGTGAATGACCAACAGGCGACCTTGCAAGTTCTTTGCCTTGTTGAGCAACGAGGCGTTTTCGTAGCCGTCAGGGTTCTCCTGAGGAGTGTCCATATAGCGTTCGCCATACATCACCTCATACCATTTCCAGTCGATGACAGGACCGCCAGCGCAACCAACCTTGAAAATTTCGGGGTGCGCCAGTTTCATTGTGATGGTCATGAAGCCGCCAAAGCTCCAGCCCTCTACACCCATGCGCTGCTGGTCAACGTAGGGCAACGACTGCAAGAACTTGACACCTTCCATCTGGTCGGCCAACTCAATAGTGCCTAACTGACGGTGGGTGCAACTCTCAAACTCAAAGCCGCGGTTGTCGGTGCCGCGGTTATCAAGCGTAAATACAACATAGCCATGCTGCGCCAGGAAAGTGAAATAGAGATTGCCACCGCCCAACCAATCGTCGGTAACCAGCTGGGAGTGAGGACCGCCATAGACATAAACCAAAGTGGGATATTTCTTGTTGGGATCCATATCGGGAGGCGTAATCAAGCGATAGTAAAGGTCCGTTTTGCCATCGGCAGCCTTGATGGTACCCAGTTTGATGCCCGGCATGACGTAGTCGGCCAAAGGATTTGGAGCATCGTAAAAACGATAGAGTTCCTTGCCCTTCATATTGTACAAAGCCGCACGAGAAGGAACATTTACGGAAGAATACATGTCAATCAACTGCGACCCATCGTTGCTCACCATCACTTCGTGAGTGCCTTCGGCGGGAGTGATGCGTTCCATCTCGCCATTTTTCATGTTGACGCGATAGGCAGCACGGCCAGCGAGGTTGTCCTTGTTGGCATAGACAAAAAGGTTGGCACCTTTGGCATCGAAACCGATAACACCTTCCACCTCATATTCGCCCGTGGTCAGCTGACGCACCAAAGTACCATCAGTGCGGTACTGGTAAAGATGCTTGTAGCCATCGCGCATGCTGAACCACAGGAACTGCGTGGGGTCGTTGGGCAAGAAATAAAGACCTTCGGTAGGTTCAACATAACGAGGATTGGTCTCTTCAAACAAAACTTTGTCGAGTTTTCCCGTAGCCACATCGTAGCGTTCCAACCACATGTGGTTCTGCTCACGATTGATTTTCGCGATATAGAGATACTGCTCGTCGGGACTCCAAGTGAGGTTGGTAAGGTACATTTCGCGCTCAGCCACAGAGGTGTCCTTGCGAGTTTGGAGATAGACGATATTCTGCTGATCGCCGCTATAGATGCCCACCGTCACCTCGTGGCTCTTCATACCTGCCATGGGGTATTTGAAAGGAGCAGGAGAGGCGATGCGACTCTTGGTGTTGACCATAGGATAGTCCGTCACCATGGTCTGATCCATACGATAGAAAGCCAGTTTGTTGCCCTTGGGCGACCAGAAAGTTCCCTTGCTGATACCAAACTCATTGCGATGTACCGACTGACCAAAAATGATGTCGGGATTGTTCTCGTCAAGACGGGCTTTCTTCACGCCATAGCGAATCACCAAAGCACTGCCGTCAGCGTAGGCGAAATTGTCGGGATTGGCGGAAACATCAACGCCATTATCGTCAATGTTATAGTCCTCCGACTTGGCAACCAAACTCTTCTTGGCAATATTGTAGCAATAGGTCTTGCCATTCACGCCGAAAACGATTTCATTCTCATTCAACACCTTCATATCGGGCAAACGACGGAACTGAGGGCCGTTGGAGGCGCCCATCATTCGATTCAATTCGGAAAGTTTCAGGATAGGCTTGGCGCTATTGGCGTTGCCCATATACAAAGCGGAATCCTTGACGAATGCGACCTTGTTGGACTTGCCCACAAATTGCAGATTGTCCATTCCCGCAGTGGGATAAAGGCTGCGCGTCATCAACTGCGTAGATTCCAAAGTTTTCTGTGCCGAAACCGCTACGGAAAGCATCACGGCTACAGCAATAGCAAATATTCTTTTGGACATAAAAATAGTTTTATGAGAGAAAGGATGTTGAATTGTTGAGGTGTTGAGTTGAAAGGCAACCCCACTTCCTGCATTCTTAATTCCTCATTTTCAATTTTCTCAATAGTTTTTCCAATTTCTGAATCTCAGGTTGAAAACACCGAAGAAGGCCTCCTTGAAGATTTTCATGCTCATCTTGGATGTTCCCAACACACGGTCGGTGAAGATGATAGGCACTTCGTAAATCTTGAAGCCCAAACGAGTGGCGGTGTATTTCATCTCGATTTGGAAAGCGTAGCCCACGAACTTCACTTTGTCGAATTTCATCTTTTCCAGAACCTTACGACTGTAGCAGACGAAACCTGCCGTGGCGTCCATGACCTTCATTCGGGTAACGGTACGAACATACACGGAGGCAAAGTACGACATCATCAGGCGACCCATAGGCCAGTTTACGACGCTGATTTTGCCATCGACATAGCGAGAGCCCACAATAACGTCGCCCTTGCCCGTAGCGCAAGCTTCATACATGCGGGGAAGATCGTCAGGATTGTGCGAGAAATCGGCATCCATCTCAATCATGTAGTCGTAACCATGTTCCAAACCCCAGCGGAAACCATCCAAATAAGCGGTTCCCAAACCCAGTTTTCCTTTGCGTTCCTTGATGAAAAGACGCGTGGGAAATTCCTGCATCAATCGTTTAACGATGTCGGCGGTGCCATCAGGGGAATTATCCTCAACTATCAGCATATCAAATTCTTTGTCCAAAGAAAAGACCTTGCGGATGATAGCCTCGATGTTTTCTTTTTCGTTGAAAGTCGGGGTAATAACTAACGTATCAGACATAACTCTATATTTAACTTTATACTATAATATTAGCTTGCAAAGATACAAAAAGTTAGCCAATTATGAAAAAAAAATCGTAATTTTGCAATATGAAAATAAATCCAAAATTCAAAGTCCGCGACGTAGCTGGCGAACACATCATTCTTTTGCAAGGCAAAAATGCCGGCGAAATGACCAAAGTGGTTTCCCTCAACTCCACTTCCCTACTACTTTGGGAGCAATTGAAAGATAAAGATTTTGAACCACTTGACGTCGTAGCAATCCTACTTGAAAATTATGACGTTGAAGAAGCGGTGGCCCTGGAAGACGCCAAGAAATGGATTGAAACATTGCGTCAAAACGGCATCATCTACGACCCACAATAAAGTGCAGGAATTGTGTAATTGTAAAAACCTTAACTTCATTGTCAGTTCTCAATTTTCAATGCTATTCAATAGCGGGGCATCCCATCGCCATTTCGGGCGGCAAAGAGTTGGAAATAATTGAAAATATTCCCGGATTCAATGTTTTCGCCATCGCTCCCACGCCATGCGACCTTCAGATCAAGTTCTCGGAGGAAGTCATCCCCGTTGATTTCACTCCGTTCTACACTGTGGATTTTGGGGAAGGGAATTACCGCTGTCAATTAGGCAAGGAGGGCAACGACTACCGATTTTCGATGGTTTCCACCTATCAGAAACAACGCTATCTGTCGTTTTCCCATTCCGAAGGATCTACAATGGTGCAACTCTTTCTCAGCGAAGCTTTGCGACAGACAACCACTCAGGAAATCGCCGACTGCATCCGCTTTGCATTGTGGACGGCCGTAGGAATGTTGTTGGCGCCGCTTCAAGCCATGTCGATCCATTCCTCGACCATCGCCTACAAAGGAAAGGCCGTGCTGTTTTTGGGAGAGTCCGGCACTGGCAAAAGCACGCACACCAAACTGTGGTTGAACAATATAGAAAACACACATCTGCTTAACGACGACAGTCCTTTTCTCGCCATCGAAAACGGAACGGCAATGGTTTACGGATCTCCCTGGAGCGGCAAGACACACTGCTACCACAACGTAAAGTTGCCCATTGCCGGCATCGTAAGACTCTCGCAAGCGCCCTACAACAAAATCAGGCGCTTGTCGGTGCTAGAAGCCTTTGGAGCGTTGCAACCATCCTGTCCTCCAGGACTTTCGCACGACACTTTTTTCACTGACAGAATTGTAGAGATGATTTCCACCGTCCTTCAGTCCGTGCCCTTGTACCATCTTGCTTGCCTGCCCGACGCCGATGCCGCCAAACTCAGTTGCGAGACCATTTTTCACCAGTCATGATCACGTTGCCCAACTCCATAGTCTTTGAAGAAGTAACCGAACGGCTCCAACGCGGGGAGATTGTCACAATTCTTTTGCGCGGCATCAGTATGCAACCATTGCTGCACAACGGCAAGGACAAAGTAACATTGGCACCCATCGGAGACCATATCTTGCAAAAAGGCGACGTGGTGCTGTTCCGCCTCAACATCCCACAGCCCATTTATCTGCTTCACCGCATCATAGAGATTGACGGAGACCGCTACACCATGCAAGGCGACAACTGCGTGAGCAAAGAAATCGCGTCGCGCGACGCCATCGTTGGCATACTCAAAGAGATACGCCGTCCCAACGGCAAGGTACAACCCTGTTCGGGACTTGGATGGGAGTTGCTTTCAGCCTATGCACTTTGCAGGAAACATGTCCATAACCTTGCGCGCAAATGCCTCAACGAGAAAGCGCGTCGTTGGGAAGCGCCACTTTATTTCATCATGCTTGCCATCTTGATGTGGGCACCCCTCAACGGACTAGGCATCCCGATGGACAATTTCATCTTCGGCATTCGCATCGACCACCTCTACCACGCATCCATCTACCTTTTCTGCGCCTTTTTCTGGCAAGACTGGCTAAATCGCAATATGAAACTTGTATTGTTACTGGCAATCCTCACCGGCATCGTAACCGAGTTCGTGCAATACCTCCTGCCCTACCGAGGTTTCGACATCAACGACCTCATCGCCAACATCCTTGGCGCCACAATAGGATGGTTTGCGTTATGGATGCATCTCAAGAAAAGAATTGCTTAACACTTTCATTTTCAAGTATCATTAGTAAAAAAACGAGGAACTTCTTGCGAAGTTCCTCGTAGTCCAAGTATATCAACGAAAAAGTTTGACGTTTCGGGAATCGGCGCAGGGCCGAGTCAGGCTTAGCGTCTCTTTTCTTTAATACGGGCTTTCTTACCCGTGAGGTCGCGGAGGTAGAAAATTCTAGCTCTACGAACAGCACCGCGCTTGTTGACGTCGATCTGTTCGATAAACGGAGAAGCGAAGGGGAAGATTCTCTCAACGCCTACGCCGTTCGTGATCTTACGGACAGTAAAGGTCTCAGTAGCTCCACTACCACTGCGCTGCAAAACAACGCCTTGGAAGTTCTGGATACGTTCTTTGTTTCCTTCACGGATTTTATAATGGACTGTGATGGTATCACCAGCTTTGAATTCGGGGAAGTCTTTGCGTTCCACCAAATCCTCTACATATTGCAATAATTCAATTTTTCCCATGACATAAAGATTTTAAAGGTGAAACAATTTATTTTTTTACCATCTTAACAACAGCAGTGAAGGCAGCCGGATTGTTCATAGCCAGGTCGGCGAGAACTTTGCGGTTGAGTTCAATGTTGTTCTTATGAAGTTCGCCCATAAAAACGGAATAGGAGATGCCATTCATGCGGCAACCTGCATTGATACGGTTGATCCACAAGGAACGGAATTCTCTTTTCTTGTTCTTTCTGTCGCGGTAGGCATAGGTCTGACCTTTTTCCCATTTATTCTTGGCTACAGTCCAAACGTTTTTACCTCTACCCCAATAACCTTTGGTACGGTTGAGGATTTTTTTTCTGCGTGCTCTTGAAGCAACAGCATTAACTGATCTTGGCATAAAATTTAATTTTTTTTCGTTTAAGCGACGGCATCTAAGCCGCTCTTTGGTGCTCTAAACAATGGTTAATAACTCCTGTTTTGCGGATGAATTACATACCGCTGGAAAGAATCATGCGTTTTACGCGCTTAACGTCGTCGTTGCTCACCATAGCGGTGTGGTCGAGGTTACGTTTTTGCGTGGTCTCTTTCTTGGTCAGAATGTGACTGTGATAAGCATGCTTTCTCTTAATCTTGCCGGTGCCGGTGAAAGCGAAACGCTTTTTGGCAGCAGCCTTGGTTTTCAATTTTGGCATTACTTTACTGTTTTAATAAGATTAGACTATATTGTTTGATATACTTGGTCGTAATAATTTTGATTAGATTTACAGATGTTCAGATAATCTTGGATTCTGTCAATCTGATTCTCTGAGAATCTTTTTACTTTTTATTTCTTGGGAGCGATGATCATGAGCATGCGCTTGCCTTCGAGGCGGGGCATCACTTCGGGCTTGCCGTATTCCAAGAGTGCCTCGGCGAACTTGAGCAGCTGGGTCTCACCCTGTTCCTTATAGACGATGGAACGTCCGCGGAAGAAGACGCCAACCTTTACCTTGTTGCCTTCCTGAAGGAAACGGATGGCGTGTTTCAACTTGAAGTCGAAATCATGCTCATCGGTCTGCGGGCTGAGACGGATTTCCTTGATGACCACCTTGGTGGAGTTGGCCTTGATTTCCTTCTGTTTCTTCTTGATCTCGTAAAGGAACTTCTGATACTCGATAATCTTGCAAACCGGAGGGTTGGCGTTGGGCGAAATCATGACCAGGTCGAGACCTTCGTCATAGGCCATACGCAAAGCGTCCTTGGTATTGTAGATGGTTGGTTCCATGCCTTCACCAACTACACGTACTACGGGTGCGGTGATGCGTTCGTTGATCTGGTGTTCAGGTTCTTTCTTGAAAGGACCTTTTCCTCTACCCCTATTGTTATTGTTGTTTGAGGGGTTGCTCGGTTTGAATGGTGCTGCCAAATGATTTAATTATTAAAATTGATAAAATGTTGAGTTGTTGGTTTTATAAAATCAGATTCAATGTTTTACATTACTTTCTTGATTTCCTCTTCAATCAAAGCCACGAAAGCTTCGGGAGTCATGGCGCCGAGGTCGCCGGCACCCTGACGGCGTACGCTGACGGTACCTTCGTTGATTTCCTTCTCGCCCAGGATGAGCATGAAAGGAAGCTTGTTGAGTTCGGCGTCACGGATTTTACGGCCGATTTTCTCGTCGCGGGTGTCAACGGTACCACGGAGATCCATGAGTTCCAGTTTGTGGAGAAGTTCCTTGGCCTGGTCAACATACTTCTCGCTGACAGGAAGGATGATGAACTGCTCGGGAGTGAGCCAGAGGGGGAACTTGCCGCCAGTATGTTCGATGAGTACGGCGCAGAAGCGTTCCATGGAGCCAAACGGCGCACGGTGAATCATGACGGGACGATGTTTCTGTCCGTCGCTGCCGATATACTCGAGATCGAAACGCTCGGGCAGGTTGTAATCCACCTGAATGGTGCCCAGCTGCCAACGGCGTCCAATGGCGTCCTTCACCATAAAGTCGAGCTTGGGACCGTAGAATGCAGCCTCGCCGAGTTCCACACGGGCATTGAGATGTTTTTCCTGGCAAGCCTCAACGATAGCCTGTTCAGCCTTTGCCCAGTTCTCGTCAGAGCCCACATATTTGGTGGTGTTGTTGGGGTCGCGGAGCGAAATCTGCGCTTCAAACTGCTCGAAGCTGAGCGCCTTGAAGATGATCTCGATGATTTCCATGACCTTGATGAATTCCTCTTTTACCTGGTCGGGACGGCAGAAGATATGCGCATCGTCTTGCGTAAAGGAGCGTACACGGGTAAGGCCGTGGAGCTCGCCGCTCTGCTCGTAACGATATACGGTACCGAATTCAGCATAGCGCAAAGGAAGATCCTTGTAGCTACGAGGTTCGTTCTTGTAAATCATGCAGTGGTGAGGGCAGTTCATAGGTTTGAGCAGATAGACCTCGCCATCTTCAGGAGTGGTGATGGGGCGGAAGCTATCTTCGCCATAATGCTGCCAGTGACCGGAAGTCTCGTACAATTGCTTAGCGCCGATATGAGGAGTCATCACCTGCTGGTAACCATAGCGACGCTGAATCTTCGTCAGAAATTCCTGCAAGCGGAGACGCAACTCAGTGCCCTTGGGCAACCAGATAGGAAGACCCTTGCCTACAGTCTCGCTGAACATAAACAGACCGAGGTCCTTGCCAATCTTGCGGTGGTCACGCTTCTTGGCCTCTTCCATCAAAGTGAGGTATTCGTCAAGTTCCTTTTTCTTGGGGAAGCTGATGGCATAGACGCGGGTAAGCTGCGGACGGTGTTCGTCGCCGCGCCAATAAGCGCCAGCGAGGTTGATCAACTTGACAGCCTTAATGGGGCTAAAATCGACCAAGTGAGGTCCACGGCAGAGGTCGGTAAAATCGCCACTCTCGTAGAAAGAGATTGTACCATCTTCCAGTGCGTCAATCAATTCAAGTTTATAGATTTCGTTCTTCTTGCCGAAAAATTCCAAAGCCTCAGCCTTGGTGACATCACGACGGGTGATAGGAGTCTTGGCGGCAACAAGTTCCTGCATTTTCTTCTCAATCTTGGGAAAATCATCGCTGGAAACCTCGTATTTGCCGAAGTCGATATCGTAATAGAAACCGTTTTCGATAGAAGGTCCAATACCAAATTTGATGCCAGGATAGAGTTCCTGCAAAGCGGTAGCGAGAAGGTGGGCAGAAGTGTGCCAGAAAGTGCGCTTGCCATCTTCGTCGTTCCAAGTGAGCAGCTGTACGTTAGCGTCGGTAGTGATAGGACGGTAGAGTTCAAGGATTTTATCGTTGACCTTTGCAGCGAGAACGTTACGTGCAAGACCTTCGCTGATAGAGAGAGCGATGTCAAGCGGAGTAACGCCTGATTCGTACTGACGTACGGAACCATCTGGAAGAGTGATATTTATCATAGTATTATATATTATTTACGCATTCTATTAGAATTTGCAAAAATACAAAAATAATTGGAAATGAAGAAAAAAAAGTCCAAAGAAATTAGTTGATAGATTCCAGACCAAAATGCAACTACTCTTGCAAATGTAAGAAAAATTCTTGGAAAGGCAATTTGAAACCGATTTTTTCTCTGGGTCTGCGGTTGA